>JAYTHJ010000166.1:0-14402 GCA_043732725.1 Sphingomonadaceae bacterium
CCCAGCTTGCGTATTCGCTCCGCCGCGACCTTGACGACGGGCTCGGAACCGTGTCGCGTCATCATGACCGCATCACGGTTACCGTTCGTCTTGTCCAGATGTGTGGCGACGCTGTTTCAAAGCTCGGTGTAGCTCACGTGGATCATAGTAAATCCCGTACAGGTTTTTGTATGGCGTTTTAGATCGTTGTCAGTGAAGAGGGCGGCCCCTTGCGGAGCCGCCCCTTCCTTCACCGGCAAACCGGAGCTTACTTAAGCTCGACAGTCCCGCCGGCGGCTTCGATCTGCGCCTTGATCTTGTCGGCTTCGGCTTTGTTGACGCCCTCCTTGATCGCCTTGGGGGCGCTTTCGACCAGCGTCTTGGCTTCGGTCAGACCGAGCCCGGTGAGGGCACGGACTTCCTTGATGACGTTGATCTTCTTACCGCCGTCGCCGGTCAGGATGACGTCGAACTCGGTCTTCTCCTCGACGACCACAGCTGCAGGGCCGGCGGCGGCGGGGCCGGCAGCGACCGCAGCGGCGGCGGACACGCCCCATTTCTCTTCGAGCATCTTGGCGAGGTCGGCGGCTTCGAGCACGGTCAGGGTGCTGAGTTCGTCGACGATTTTCTGTAGGTCAGCCATGTGTGGTCTCCATGCGGGGCCGCAGCCCCTGACAATATTGAACGAAGTTTATGCAGCGTCCTTGAGCGCGTACGCACCAAACACCCGGGCGAGCTTGCCCGCCGGAGCATTGACGAGCTGCGCCAGCTTGGTAGCGGGAGCCTGGATGAGCCCCATGATCCTGGCGCGCAGTTCATCAAGTGACGGCAGCGCGGCCAGGGCTTTGACACCGTCGACGTCGAGCAGCGTCGCTCCCATCGCCCCGCCCACGAGTTCGAACTTGTCGTTCGTCTTTGCGAAATCGACTGCTACTTTCGCAGCGGCGACCGGGTCTGCCGAGGTGGCGAATCCTACCGGGCCGGTCAGCATCTCGCCGAGCGGCTGGTAGGGCGTGCCCTCGAGCGCAATGCGCGCGAGGCGGTTCTTGGTGACCTTGAAGGTCGCTCCGGCCGCCCGCATCTTCGTCCGTAAGTCGGTGACTTGCGCCACCGTGAGACCGTGGTTGCGTGCAACGACGACCACACTCGTCTCGGACAAAGTCTTGGCGAGGCCGGTAACCTGCTCGGTCTTTTGAGCGCGATCCATGCTCTCTCCTTCACTGGGAAGCCCAGAACATCCGGGCCTCCGGTTGAGCCGTATGCGGTTCAATCCGCACACGACCCGTCCGAGGGGTCGTCGCCTACATCGCTGCAGGCCCGGTTGCGCCACCGCACGGCGCGCCCGGAAAACTCTCCCCGTCTCATGCTGGACCTGTGGGGCTTAAGTCCTCGCGGACACCAGCAATCTCGGACGGTATTCCAGCTGGCGAACCAGCCCGAAACTTACTGTCCCTTTCCCAAAATGGGGGCGGGCAGGAAAACTAGGCGTTCACCCCGACGGTCTCGGTGTCGACCTTGACACCCGGACCCATCGTCGAGCTCAGCGCAACCCTCTGCAGGTATTTACCCTTGGCACCCGACGGCTTAGCGCGAACGACTGCGCCCAGCAGCGCGTCGAAGTTGGCGCGCAGGTCGTCCTGGCTGAAGCTTGCCTTGCCGAGCATACCGTGGATGATGCCGGCCTTTTCGACACGGTATTCGACCTGACCGCCCTTGGCTGCGCGGACCGCGTCGCCGACGTTCATCGTCACGGTGCCGAGCTTCGGGTTCGGCATCAGGCCCTTTGGCCCGAGCACCTTACCCAGGCGTCCGACAAGGCCCATCATGTCGGGCGTCGCGATGCAGCGGTCGAAATCGATCTTGCCGGCGGTTACGATCGCAAGCAGGTCTTCGGCCCCGACGACGTCGGCTCCCGCCGCGGTGGCTTCCTCCGCCTTGGCACCGCGCGCGAACACCGCGACGCGCACCGTCTTGCCGGTACCTTTGGGCAGTGTGACGACGCCGCGGACCATCTGGTCGGCGTGGCGCGGATCGACGTTAAGCCCGATCGCGACCTCGATGGTCTCATCGAACTTCGACGACGCGTTAGCCTTGACCATGCCGAGCGCGGCGTCGAGGTCGTACAGCTTCTCGCGGTCGACGCTGGCGGCTTGCGCCTTCTGCTTCTTGGACGCGGCCATCTAACCCTCCACCACTTCGAGACCCATCGAGCGCGCGCTGCCCTCGATTGTCTTCATCGCCATCTCGACCGAGTTCGCGTTCAGGTCCTTCATCTTTGCTTCGGCGATCGTGCGAATCTGCGCATTGGTCACCTTGCCGGCGAAGTCGCCCTTACCGGGGGTCTTGCCGCCCGCCTTGAGCCCCGCCGCCTGCTTGATCAGGAACGATGCCGGCGGCGTCTTGGTGATGAACGTGAACGACTTGTCGGCGAACACTGTGATCACCGTGGGGATTGGCGTGCCCTTGTCCATCTCGGAGGTCTTGGCGTTAAACGCCTTGCAGAACTCCATGATGTTGACCCCTCGCTGACCGAGCGCCGGCCCGATCGGCGGACTCGGCTTGGCTTCGCCGGCCGACACCTGCAACTTGATGTAACCCGTAATCTTCTTTGCCATGATGGCCTCCTAATGTGGTACGAACGGCCCAGCGGCCTCCCACAGTTGACGTGACACTGAAACTTATTTCGGTTTTTCGACCTGCTCGAAGGCCAGCTCGACCGGCGTCGCGCGCCCGAAGATCGACACCGACACCTTGACGCGGCCATGGTCGAAATCCAGTTCTTCGACGAGGCCGTTGAAAGACGCGAACGGGCCGTCGAGGACCTTGACCTGATCGCCGATCTCGTAGTTAACCTTGAATTTGGGCTTCGCGGTCGAGACCATCTCCTCGGCTTTGGTATTTAGGATGCGCGCCGCCTCGGCTTCGCTGATCGGCTGCGGCTTGTTCTGCTGGCCGAGAAAGCCGGTGACCTTCGGCGTGTTCTTGACTAGGTGATAGATGTCGTCGTTCATCGCCAGCTTTGCGAGCACATAACCAGGAAAGAACTTGCGATCCGACGTGACTTTCTTGCCGCGGCGTACCTCGGTGATCTTCTCGACCGGCACTTCGACAGACTCGATGAACGAGTCGAGGCCCTTGCGTGCCGCCTCGACCATAATCGCGTCGCGGACCTTATTCTCGAAACCCGAGTAGGCATGGATGATGTACCAGCGCGACGACATTACTAACCCTTAATTCGCAAGACTAAGCAGCAGCTTGACCATGCGGCCAAGCACCTGATCGACGCCCAGGAAAAATACCGAGAGCACCGATGTCATGATTAGCACCATTATCGTCGTGGTGATGGTATCGCGGCGCGTCGGCCAGCTGACCTTAGCAGTCTCGGCGCGCACCTGGCGAACGAACTCGCTCGGGGAAGTCTTCGCCATGAGTCCCGTGTTCAACCTTATATTAACAACCTCGCCCAGCCGTAACACCGCCGTTCGGTGCCCGCGACTGGCCTTAAACCCGCCAAATCTTACCCGTCGACACCAACTGAGAGGTGGCAGGAGTGGAGGGGCTCGAACCCCCGGCCCTCGGTTTTGGAGACCGATGCTCTACCAACTGAGCTACACTCCTCCGGGTACGGTGGATGGCGATGTAGCGGGCAGGGACGTTTCGAGCAAGCAGAAACTGGGCGCAGCTAAGCTTCCGACCTGAGAGCGTGGAGCGGGTAGCGGGAATCGAACCCGCATCACGAGCTTGGAAGGCTGGTGCTCTACCACTGAGCTATACCCGCATGGCCAGTAACATATGCCAGACCACGAGCGGCAATTCCAGCCCCTCAGTTTACCTTAACCTAACGACTGAACGGCGACAGTTCGATGCGCTGCTCCTTGACTTCGGCGCGTTGCAGCGGCATATCATCCTTACCGCTAGCACTCATTGCTTGCGAGTGCCAACGCACCGCTATTCCTTTTAACAGCCGAGGATGCATCTATGAAATTCCGTCCGCTCCACGACCGCGTGCTGGTCCGCCGCGTCGAAGCCGAAGAAAAGACTGCAGGCGGCATCATCATCCCAGACACTGCCAAGGAAAAGCCCCAGGAAGGGGAGATCGTCGCCGTCGGTTCGGGCGCTCGCGCCGATGACGGCACGGTTACCCCGATGGATGTCAAAGCCGGTGATAAGATTCTGTTCGGCAAGTGGTCGGGTACCGAGATCAAGGTCGACGGCGAAGATTTGCTGATCATGAAGGAAAGCGACGTTCTGGGCGTAATGAGCGCTTAAAGCGCTAAAGCTTCCCGGACATCTTTTTTAACATTCGAAGGAAACCAACATGGCAGCCAAAGACGTCAAATTCAGCCGCGACGCTCGTGAGCGCATTTTGCGCGGCGTCGACATCCTCGCCGACGCTGTCAAAGTGACGCTCGGTCCCAAGGGGCGGAACGTGGTCATCGAGAAGTCGTTCGGTGCACCGCGCATCACCAAAGACGGCGTTACCGTCGCGAAAGAAATCGAGCTCAAGGACAAGTTCGAGAACCTCGGCGCACAAATGGTTCGAGAAGTCGCTTCGAAGACAAATGACATAGCCGGCGACGGTACCACGACGGCGACCGTGCTGGCCCAAGCGATCGTTCGCGAGGGTATGAAGTCTGTTGCCGCCGGTATGAACCCGATGGACCTGAAGCGTGGCATCGACATGGCGGTCACCGCAGTCGTCGCGGACCTCGCCAAGCGGTCGAAGCCTGTTGCCGGGACCGCCGAGATCGCTCAGGTCGGCTCGATCGCCGCCAACGGCGAGATGGAAATCGGCCGCATGATTGCCGAAGCGATGGATAAGGTCGGCAAGGAAGGCGTAATCACCGTCGAGGAAGCTAAGGGTATGGCCTCCGAGCTCGATGTCGTCGAGGGCATGCAGTTTGATCGCGGCTACCTTAGTCCGTATTTCATCACCAACCCGGAGAAGATGACGGTCGAACTAGATAACCCGTACATCCTGATCCATGAGAAGAAGCTGTCGAACTTGCAGGCGCTGCTGCCGGTACTCGAGGCTGTCGTACAGTCGTCGCGGCCGCTGCTGATCATCGCCGAGGACGTCGAGGGTGAGGCGCTCGCGACGCTGGTCGTCAACAAGCTGCGCGGCGGCCTCAAAGTCGCTGCAGTCAAGGCGCCGGGCTTCGGTGATCGCCGCAAGGCGATGCTGGAGGACATTGCCATCCTTTCGGCTGGTCAGATGATCTCGGAAGACCTTGGCATTAAGCTCGAGAACGTCACGCTGGCTATGCTCGGCCAAGCGAAGCGCGTGACAATCGACAAGGACAACTCGACGCTCATCGACGGTGCCGGTGCGGCGGACGAAATCAAGGGCCGGGTTGAACAGATCCGCGCGCAGATCGAGATCACGACTTCAGACTACGACAAGGAGAAGCTGCAGGAGCGTCTGGCGAAGCTCGCCGGCGGCGTTGCAGTGCTCAAGGTCGGCGGTTCGACCGAGGTCGAGGTGAAGGAGCGCAAGGACCGCGTCGACGACGCGCTGCACGCCACCCGCGCAGCAGTCGAGGAGGGCATCGTTCCCGGTGGCGGCACGGCACTGTTGTTCGCCACCAAGGCGCTCGAGGGCATGAAGGGCGCGAACGACGATCAGACCCGCGGCATCGACATCATCCGCCGCGCGCTGGTCACACCGTTGCGCCAGATCGCCGCGAACGCCGGGCACGACGGCGCGGTCGTCTCGGGCAAGTTGCTCGACGGCAATGACGAGAACATGGGCTTCAATGCACAGACCGAAGTCTATGAAAACCTCGTCACGGCAGGCGTCATTGACCCCACCAAGGTTGTCCGCACCGCGCTGCAGGATGCCGCATCGGTTGCGGCGCTGTTGATCACCACCGAGGCCGCGATCACCGACCTTCCCGCCGACGATAAGGGTGGCGGACACGGCGGCGGCATGGGCGGCGGCGGCATGGGTGGCATGGGCGGCATGGACTTTTAAGTCCAGTCCTTCAGCTTACCTCTCGCACAAAGACGGGGCCGCGACGCAAGTCGCGGCCCCTTTCGTGTGATGGCGTTGAGTAACACCAGAAGCGGCCGGTATTACCGCAAAAAAAGGGCGCACACAGGTGAATGTGCGCGCCCGGACTTTACGACCGAACGATCCTGAGTGGCTGCTCGCTTTCGTACTGCTGTTCGTACCGGTGGCGTTATTGGTGCTTGGCGAGCTGGTCGAATTGCCGCCGCGGTTCATGCTCGTCCTCGAGCTGCCGCCCTTGCTTGTCGAGCCCGAGCCGCCATCGGCACCCATCGTCGAGCCGGTGCCTGTACCATCTGCGGCGGTGCTGCTGCCACCGGTGGTGCCGCTGCTCGTCGCCGTACTGAAGGTCATCGGGCTGCTCGCACCGTAACCGGTGCCTGCCACGGCACCAGCGGTACTCGACGAGCCGGGACCGGTTCCGGTGCTGGTGGCGGCCGCCCCGCCGGTTGCGCCGGTGCTTATTTTGTTGGTCCCGGTGGTGGTGTCGGATGTCGTTGTGCTGTGGACCGCGGTCGCGCCCGCCTGCAGCAGCGCGGCGGTAATCATTCCGATGGTTACAAAGCGCATGGATCGCTGCATTTTTTATGTACCAGCGGCTAAACCGACAATGCCCAGTGCGGCTCCGCCGGCGGTTATTGTGCTGATGTAACTTGAGGTTGCGGCAGCGCTGCTTCGGGAAGCGGTGCGGCGGCGTCGCGCAGCGCTGCATCGGTGTCGCCCACCGCCTTCGCCGCGGCGATCTCGGTCGCGGTGCGCTCCATCGCTGCGGGCGCGGCAGTATGCTTGGAACATGCGGTCGTGGCCAACAGCAGCAACGTCGGCAGCCAGTAAAGGCGAGCTATCATTACTTCGGCACGGTAAGGGCCGGAGCCGAGAGCACTGGCGACGGTGTGGCCGGTGCCTGTACGCTCGCGCCAGTCGCCGCGGCCGAGCCAGCACCAGCTCCGCCCGGCGGTGTTGCGCCCGGCGCGAGCGGCGCATCGTTAACCGGTGCGTCGTCGAGATCGGGTGGATTGCCGTCGTAGATCTGCGACTGGCGCCGTTGCAGGTACGCCGAGCGCACCGTTGCATATTCGTCGAGGCTGTTCGCGAGCAGCCCGTCGGCACCGCTCTCGATCAGCCGCGACCGCAGGTCGATCGTCTGCCCGGCGAACTTGCCAGTCGTCGCGTAGATACTGAAGGGGAGCACCGCACGGCGGGCATAGTCGAAGGGATTCGTCGCGATATCGACGCCGAAGCCGACGGTGTCGCGGATTGTCGACGGGCCAATCAGCGGCAGCATCACATACGGGCCCGACTTGACGCCCCACCACGCCAAGGTCTGCCCGAAGTCTTCGAGTTCCTCGGGGCGGCCGAGATCGGTGGCGCGGTCTGCCAGACCGCCGACGCCGATCACCGAGTTGATCAACAAGCGGTCGAGCGTCCGGAACGCCTGCTTGATCTTGCCCTGCGCGATGGCGTTGGCGAACGACAGTGGCGCGCCGATGTTGCTAAGTGCATTGCTGACGCCGTGGCGCGCCGCGGCGGGCGTCACCGCGCGATAGGCTCTCGTCACCGGCAGCGCGACATACTTGTCGAGCGTCTTGTTCGCTGCATAGATCTTGCGGTTTGTCTTTTCCCACGGATCGCGCAGTGCGTCGGCGTTACTGCCGGGATGCGGCGTGACGCAGGCGCTCAACAACAGTAGAAACATCGGGGCCGAAGTCCGAACAAACTGAATTCGACGCATACTGAACCTTGGGACCATCATTGGCGGAAGCGGTGCCATAGTCATTGCCGGGCGACAAGGCGGCTCTGCCGTGCCCTCTCCTAAAAAGGGACATGGAATAAGGCCGATTGACCTAATATAACGATATGTTTATATCCCTCTCATGGTTGCTGCTCTACCCATCTTTCGCGCGCTAGCCGATCCGACGAGATTGCGGATTATGGCGGTCGTGCGGCACCTAGAGCTGGCAGTTGGCGAACTGGCTCAGCTACTTGGGCAAAGCCAGCCGCGGGTGTCGCGGCATGTCAAAATATTGGCTGACGCCGGGCTATTGCGGCGCGCCAAGGAAGGCGCGTGGGTTTTCGTGCGGCTCGGCGAAGCGAGCTTGACCGCTCCGGTGTTCGCCGCGCTCGACGCGTGGGGCGTGGCAGCGACCGATGACCTCGCCCGGCTGGCGACGGTGCGTGCCGAGCGCAGCGCGGCGGCGGCGGCATATTTCGCCGCGCATGCCGGGGCGTGGGACAGCATTCGCTCGCTACACGTCGCGGATGCCGAGGTCGAGGCGGCGATCACCCGTGCGCTCCGCAATCACCCGATCGGGCATCTGCTCGACATTGGTACGGGCACCGGGCGGATGATCGAACTGCTCGGTGCGGCGGCGGCGAGCGCCATCGGTGTCGACCGGTCGCCCGAGATGCTGCGGCTGGCGCGCGGCAAGCTCGAAGCTGCCGGGCTAACGCAGGCCGAGGTCCGTCACGCCGATATGTACTCACTGCCCCGCGCCGACGGCAGCACCGACACCGTCATCTTGCATCAGGTGCTGCATTTCGCCGACGCGCCCGGTGCCGCGCTGGCCGAGGCAGCACGAGTACTGCGACCCGGTGGCCGCTTGCTGATCGTCGACTTCGCGCCGCATGGTCGCGAAGAGTTGCGTAGCGAGCACGCGCATGCCCGGCTGGGCTTTAGCGACGCCCAGGTTTGCGGCTGGCTACGCGCTGCGGGGCTCGAAGCACGCGTCGTCGAGCATCTTTCGTCGGGACCGGCGACCGTCGCGCCACTGACCGTTACCTTGTGGCTAGGCGAGCGCCCGGCCTTTCAGCAAAGGCAAGCCGCATGACGCTTTCGCCCGCCCAGATGACCGGGGCCTCGCTCGCCATCGGCGCACCGTTATTCGCTGATCTCGCCGGGGATATCGCCGTGTCATTCGAGTTTTTCCCGCCCAAGACCGAGGCGATGGAGCGCACCTTGTGGGAGTCGGTCGAGACCCTGACCCCGCTGCAGCCCGAGTTCGTCTCGGTCACATATGGGGCCGGTGGCACGACGCGCGAGCGCACCCATGCCACCGTGGCGCGCATCGTTCGCGAGACGCCGCTGAAAGCGGCTGCGCATCTGACCTGCGTCGATGCTTCGCGGGACGAAATCGACGTCGTCGCGCGCGGTTACTGGGATGCCGGCGTCCGGCACATAGTCGCGCTGCGCGGCGATTCGGCGACGCCGGGCGTCAAGTTTGCGGCGCGACCCGACGGCTATGCCAGCGCCGCCGATCTCGTCGCGGGGTTGAAGCGGGTCGCCGACTTCGACTTGTCGGTGTCGGCCTACCCCGAGCTCCACCCCGAAGCATCGTGCGCTACCGACGATATCGACGCATTGCGCCGCAAGCTCGATGCCGGAGCCAACCGCGCAATTACGCAATTCTTTTTCGAGCCCGACACCTTTTTTCGCTTTCGCGATGCTGCCGCGGCTGCCGGCGTCACCGCGCCGATCGTGCCGGGCATTTTGCCGGTGAGTAACTTCGCCATGCTGACAAGGATGGCGGCGAGCTGCAACACCGCCGTCCCGGCGTGGCTCGCTAAGCTGTTCGAGGGCCTCGACGACAAGCCCGCCACGCGCCAGCTGGTCGCCGCGACGGTCGCTGCCGAACTGTGCCGGCGGTTGTATGTGGGCGGGGTCCGCGACTTTCACTTCTACACGCTCAACCGCGCCGAGCTGAGCTACGCGATCTGTCACATGCTCGGGCTGCGGCCAGCGACGGCGGTCGAAACTTCGCATGTTAACGCACCAACGGAGTTGGCCGCATGATCGCCTCAGTCGCTGCCATCCGCCTGCGGGCCGAAGCCGCCAAGCGGGTGCTGCTCACCGATGGGGCGTTCGGCACGATGATCCAGTCGTACAAGTTGACCGAGGCCGATTACCGCGGCAGCTACGAGCTGACCGACGACCAGAAGGGCAACAACGACCTGCTCGTGCTGACCCGACCCGATGTCATCGACGCAATCACGCGCGGGTATCTCGACGCCGGCTCGGACATCGTCTCGACCAACACCTTTAATGCCAACACGATCAGTCAGGGCGACTATAACGCGGTGCATCTGGTGCGCGAGATGAACCTCGCCGCCGCCGGCATCGCGCGTGCAGCGGCCGACGACTATGCGGCGCGCGACGGGCGGCCGCGCTTCGTTGCCGGGGCGGTCGGCCCGACCAACAAGACGCTGTCGCTGTCGCCCGACGTCAATGATCCCGGCTACCGCGCCGTCGGCTTCGACGCGATGAAGGACGTCTACGCCGACCAGGCGGGCGCGCTGCTCGACGGCGGTTGCGACTTCATCCTCGTCGAGACGATCTTCGACACGTTAAACGCCAAGGCGGCGATCGTCGCCGTCATGGAACTGGTCGAGGCACGCGGGCACGAGATCCCGCTGATGATCTCGATGACGATCACCGATATGTCGGGGCGTAACCTGTCGGGGCACTCGGTCGAGGCGTTCTGGTACACCGTGCGCCATGCCCGGCCGCTGACGATGGGGCTCAACTGCGCGTTCGGGGCCGACCTGCTGCGTCCGCATGTGCAGGCGCTGAGCCCGCTCGCCGATACGCTGGTGATGGTCTATCCCAACGCTGGGCTGCCGAACGATCTCGGCGAATACGACGAGGCGCCCGGCACTACCGGAAACTTTATCGCCGAATGGGTGCAACAAGGTCTGGTCAACATCGTCGGCGGCTGTTGCGGCTCGACGCCCGAGCATATTGCCGCGATGGCGGCCGCTGTGGCGGGGAAGCCGCCGCGCGCCATTCCACATCCCGCGCCCGCACTGCGGCTGTCGGGGCTCGACCCGATGATCATGAACGAGGCAGCATAGTGGCCACCGCTTTCAAGCTCGATCCGATTGACGGCGCCGATGACGCGCCCGTCGCTGCTCGCGCAATGTTCGTCAACATCGGCGAGCGCACCAATGTCACCGGCTCGGCGGCTTTCAAGAAGCTGATTATGGCGGGCGACTACACCGCCGCGGTCGAGGTAGCGCGCGGTCAGGTCGCGAACGGCGCGCAGATCATTGACGTCAACATGGACGAGGGGCTTCTCGACGCCGAATACGCGATGACGACCTTTCTCAAATTGATCGCCGCCGAGCCCGACATCGCGCGCGTGCCGGTGATGGTCGACAGTTCGAAATGGTCGGTTATCGAGGCGGGCCTGCGCTGTGTCTCGGGAAAGCCAATCGTCAACTCGATCTCGATGAAGGAAGGCGAGGCGCTATTCCTGACGGCGGCGCGCAAGTGCCGGATGTACGGGGCCGCCGCCGTCGTCATGGCATTCGACGAGCAAGGCCAAGCCGATACCTGCGCCCGCAAGGTCGAGATTTGCGGGCGCGCCTACGACCTGCTCGTCGCCGACGGCTTTCCGCCCGAGGACATCATCTTCGATCCCAATGTCTTCGCGGTCGCCACCGGCATCGAGGAGCACGACAACTACGGCGTCGATTTCATCGAGGCTTGCCGCGCGATCAAGCGCCGCTGCCCGCATGCGCGCATCTCGGGCGGTGTCTCGAATATGTCGTTTAGCTTCCGCGGCAACGAGCCGGTCCGCCGCGCCATGCATTCGGTGTTCCTGTTCTATGCGATCGACGCCGGGCTCGACATGGGCATTGTCAACGCCGGGCAGCTCGATGTCTACGACACCATCGACCTCGAACTCCGCGATGCCTGCGAGGACGTCATCCTCAATCGCCCGGCGCGGCTTGTCGGTGTCACCAACACCGAGCGACTGGTCGAGCTGGCGGATAAGTTCAAGGGCGGCGCAGCGGTCGAGAAGGCCACCGAGGAATGGCGCAGCTGGCCCGTCGACAAGCGGCTCGAACATGCGCTGGTCAAGGGACTCGACGCCTTCGTCGTTGACGATACCGAGCTGGCGCGGCAGGTTGCGGTGCGCCCGATTGACGTCATCGAAGGCCCGCTGATGGCCGGTATGAACGTCGTCGGCGACCTGTTCGGCGCGGGCAAGATGTTCCTGCCCCAGGTCGTCAAGTCGGCACGAGTCATGAAGAAGGCGGTAGCCCACTTGCTGCCGTATATCGAGGCCGAGAAGTCGGCCGGCGCGCAGTCGAAGGGCCGGATCATCATGGCCACCGTCAAGGGCGATGTGCATGACATCGGCAAGAACATCGTCGGCGTCGTGCTGCAGTGTAACAATTTCGAGGTCATTGACCTTGGCGTCATGGTGCCTTGGTCGACGATCCTGAAAGCGGCGAACGATCATCAGGCCGACATGATCGGGCTGTCGGGGCTGATCACGCCGTCATTGGACGAGATGGTCACCGTCGCCGCCGAGATGCAGCGCGCCGGGATGACAATGCCGCTGCTGATCGGCGGCGCGACGACCAGCCGCGTCCACACGGCGCTGCGCATCGCGCCGGTGTACAGCGGTCCGACGATCCACGTCCTCGATGCCAGCCGCGCCGTCGGGGTCGCGGGGACGATGGTCAGCGACACGCTCAAGGACGAGCTCGTCCAGCGCACTGCCGACGAATATGAGGCTATCCGCGTCGCTCGCGCCAACAAGACCGACAGCAAGCTGGCGACGCTCGCCGAGGCGCGCGCCAATGCCTTCGTCGCCGATTTCGCCGCGCATCCGCCTGTCGCGCCGCAGCGGCAGGGTGCGATCGTGCTCGACGAATATCCGCTCGAGCGTCTCGTGCCGTATATCGACTGGACGCCGTTCTTCCGCGCGTGGGAGCTGGCGGGCAACTATCCGGCGATCCTGACAGATCCCGTCGTCGGCGAAAGCGCGACGCTACTTTACGCCGACGCGCGCGCCATGCTCGATACCATCGTCAAAGACAAGTGGCTGACCGCGCGAGGTGTCGCGGCGATCTGGCCCGCCCGGCGCGACGGCGACGACGTCATGCTGTTCACCGACGAGAGCCGTACCGAGCCGGTCGAACGCATCCCATTCCTGCGTCAGCAGGTCGTTAAGCGCGAGGGCCGTCCGAACAGCTGCCTCGCCGATTTTGTCTCGCCCGACGCCGACTGGCTCGGCGGCTTCGCGATCACCGCTGGCGAGGGCATCGAGCCACACCTCGCGCGCTTCAAGGCTCAGCACGACGATTATTCGGACATCCTGCTCAAGGCGCTCGCCGACCGGCTGGCGGAGGCGTTCGCCGAACATCTCCACGAGCGCGTCCGCAAGGAGTTCTGGGGCTATGCCGCCGACGAGGCGTTATCGGCTGACGATCTGGCTCGCGAAAAATACACCGGCATCCGCCCCGCGCCCGGCTATCCGGCCTGCCCCGATCACAGCCCCAAGCCAGACCTGTTCCGCTTGCTCGGCGCGACCGAGGCGACCGGCATCACGCTGACCAACAGCTACGCGATGCTGCCGACCGCGAGCGTCTCGGGCTACTACCTGGCGCACCCGCAAGCGCATTATTTCGGGGTCGCACGGGTCGGCAAGGACCAGGTGGCCGACTATGCCCGGCGGCGGGGCGTCACTGTTGAGCAGGCGGAGGCTTGGTTGCGGCCGAATCTGGACGGATAGGGTCGGGTTCTGGTCGGAAGGCGACTGCAAAGTTTAGTAGCTGTAATATAGAAGGCTGATTGTTCTGAATAGGTTATAGGGAGGTTGTGGTAACCGCGACAGATTCTCGTGCGGTCAGGCTTTGGCGAAGCTTACGAGCGTCTGTAGCGGCGCCACGGCGGTGACGCCTGGGACGGCGAAGCGATCACCGAGCAACTGGCAATAGGAGATGCCGAGCTTGCTGCAGGTCTTGAGCAGGCCGAGCATGGTATCGCGGGCGGTCTTGCCGGCCTCGCTGACGGTATCGCCGGAGATTTTGCGCTTGGTCACGACGGTGCGGTCGTCGTTTTCGGAACCGTTGCTGTGAAGCGGGATCTCGGGTCGGTCCAGAACGCGTAGCAGGTCGGGTTTGAGCTTGTGCAGGCGGGCCAACTGCCGGTCGAGCATGACGTAGCCGGTTTGGTTGGTGAAGATCCGGCCAAAGCGCATCCCCAAGCTCCGGGCGCGCCTTGGATCGGGGTCGCGCTGATAGGCCTTCTGGTCGGCATAGAACCACCAGATCAGGCTGCGCTAGAGATCGGCGATGCGCGGCGCACAGCGGCTGCAGCTTATGGACGAGCTGGTCGGCATGCACCCAGCACAAGGCATGGTCGCCGACCCGGAACTGGCCGGCACCATCGGAGACGATCACGGTGTCACGCAACAGATCCTTGTCGCATGTCGCCCCCCAGAGTGCGGCTTCGGTGGCGACCTTGACCGGATCGAGGGTGATCTTGAGCGTATCGAAGCCGAGCCGGTGCAAATGCACGTGCGAGGCGGCTTCGTCGCCAAAGCGGGTCTCGGCGTGGTTCGCCAGCGCGGCGACCTGTGCTGCCGCCATGTTCATCGTGCGCATCCTGGCGAGCGCGGCG
>JAYTHJ010000167.1:0-34949 GCA_043732725.1 Sphingomonadaceae bacterium
CCATCAATCGCTTCGTCTCCGAACAAAATACCAACCCGAAACCCTTCGCATGGACTGCAGACCCCGACAAAATCATCGCCGCTGTCAAAAAAGGGCACCGAGCGTTGGAAGCCGTCCACTAGTTCCGGTGCGATACTGTATTGATACGCGTCTGTATCTCAAACACCACACTCCCGCTAGCGTTGCATCTTCATGATCTGATCCATCGGGAGCATGTTCTGATTGAGGTTGGTCATGATGAACATCGACCCCGCGAGGACAAGAAAGACGATCAGCAGGCCAAATGCCAGCGCCAGTACGGTATTGGTGCTGTCTGGCCCGGTATTGACGTGCAGGAAGAAGACCAGGTGGATGCCCATCTGTCCGATCGCCAGCACGACCAAGCCGACCGGGACGCCCGGGCCCCAGATGAGGTGGCTGTGGACGATATAGAAGGAGATAGCGGTCATGATGACCGCTAGCGCCAAGCCAATCAAATAGCTGATCACCTGCGTCGAGACGTTATCGGAAGACCGATCACCGGGAGCCGACTGCCCGTTATTGACTTCGATATCGGCCATCAGGCTACTCCCAGCAAATAGACGACGGTGAACAGCGCCACCCAGATGATGTCGAGAGCATGCCAGAATAGCGCAAAGCACAGGATACGACGCTGGATGTCGTCGCGGAAACCCTTGGCGAAGACTTCCGCCATCATCGTCAATAGCCACAGCAGACCAATCGAGACATGAAGCCCGTGGCAGCCGACCAGCGCGAAGAAGGACGACAGGAACGCGCTGCGGTCCGGCCCCGCGGCGCGCGCGACGAACCCGGCAAGCTCGTGCAGTTCGAGACCGATAAAGCCTGCTCCAAGCACAAAGGTCGCCGTCATTGCCGCATAGAACCAGCGCGGATTGCGGACATCGGCGGCGATGCTGGCCAATCCGCAGGTAAAGCTCGACGTCAACAACAACCCGGTCTCGATCGCGGTGTTCTGCAGGTCAAAAAGCTGGCGGCCGCTCGGGCCGCCGGCGGTGGCACTCGACAACACCGCGTAGGCGGCGAAGAATGCCGAGAACATGATGATGTCGCTGATCAGGAAGATCCAGAAGCCGTAGGCGACGATAATACGCGTGCCGACGACGCCACCGTCCCCGTGCGATCGCGGCGCGTCCTGAGACCGAGAGCCGCCACGCCCAACCATGTTGGGATCGCCGTATCCGCCTTGTGCGGGGCTCATGCGGCGGGAACCCGCGTACGACGAGACGCTGGTGCTGGTGCTGGCGTCGATTGCTGCTCCTCGATCGGCCACGGCTTCGCAGCCTTGATCGCCTTGCGATGCTTGAGGTCGATCCGGCGCACGGTTGCCGCCGGGATAATCTCGTCGCCGACGTCACGCCACGCGAAGACCACGAAAGTGGCGAACGCACCGACCAAGCCGACGACTGCTAGCCACCAGATATGCCAGACCAGCGCGAAGCCGATCACGGTCGCGAAGAACGCCGAGATGATGCCGGTGGCGGTGCGGCGCGGCATCTCGATGTCTTCGTATTTCGGCTCGGGAGCTTCGCGGACGCGGCGCTTGATCGCCCAATAGGGATCCTCGCCCTCAACATTGGGCAGCACGGCGAAATTGAACGCGGGCGGCGGCGACGCGGTGGCCCATTCGAGACTGCGGCCGTTCCACGGATCGCCGGTCAGATCGCGCAGGCTCTCGCGGTCGCGGATACTGACGTAGAGCTGCGCGATCAAGCAGCCGATGCCGATCGCGATCAGCCCCGCTCCGGCAGCAGCGACCAGCAGCAGCGGCTGCCACGCGGCAACGTCATAATGTTGCATCCTCCGGGTCATGCCCATGAAGCCAAGTACGTAGAGCGGCATGAAGGCGACGTAGAAACCGACCAGCCAGAACCAGAACGCCGCCTTGCCCAGGCCGGCGTGGAGCTTGAAGCCGAACGCCTTGGGGAACCAGTACATATAGCCGGCAAAGCCGCCGAACAGC
The DNA here is from genome assembly GCA_043732725.1 of Sphingomonadaceae bacterium. GTDB lineage: Bacteria > Pseudomonadota > Alphaproteobacteria > Sphingomonadales > Sphingomonadaceae > Polymorphobacter_B. Next base: position 1,982 of record JAYTHJ010000167.1, read on the forward strand.
ACACCGCCGATGATGACGTTGTGGAAGTGCGCGACGAGGAACAGGCTGTTGTGAAGCAGGAAATCTACCGGCGGCAGCGCCAGCACGACGCCGGTCATGCCGCCGATGACGAAAGTGACGATGAAGCCGATCGCCCACAGCAGCGGTGGCTCGTAGTGCAGTCGACCGCCGTACATGGTGAACAGCCAGTTGAAGACCTTGACGCCGGTCGGCACGGCGATGATCGTCGTCATGATGCCGAAGAACGCGTTGACGTTGCCGCCCGCGCCCATCGTGTAGAAATGATGCAGCCAGACCATAAAGGCCAGCACACAGATGGACATCGTCGCGAGCACCATCGAGCGATAGCCGAACAACGGCTTGGTCGAGAAGGTCGAGACGACCTCGGAGAAGATCCCGAACGCCGGCAGGATCAGAATATAGACCTCCGGGTGTCCCCACGCCCAGATCAGGTTCATGAACATCATGACGTTGCCGCCGCCGTCGTTGGTGAAGAAGTGGAAGCCGAGATAGCGGTCGAGCAGCAGCATTGCCGTAGTCGCGGTCAGGATCGGGAACGCCGCGACGATTAGCAGGTTCGACGCCAGCGTGGTCCAGCAGAACATCGGCATCCGCATCAGGCTCATCCCCGGCGCGCGGACTTTCAGGATCGTCGTGACGAGGTTGATCCCCGACAGCAGCGTCCCGACGCCGGAGATTGTCAGCGCCCATAGCCAGTAATCGACGCCGACGCCGGGCGAATAGGTCAGCTCGGATAGCGGCGGATATGGCAGCCACCCGGTGCGCGAGAACTCGCCCACCACGAGGCTGATGTTGACCAGCAGCGCGCCGGTCGCGGTCAGCCAGAAGCTGGTGAGGTTGAGCGTCGGAAACGCCACGTCGCGCACGCCCAATTGGAGCGGCACGACGAAGTTCATCAGCCCGATCATGAAAGGCATGGCTACGAAGAAGATCATGATCGTGCCATGCGACGAGAACACCTGATCGTAATGCTCGGGCGGCAGATAGCCCGGCGAGCGAAACGCCATCGCCTGTTGGGTCCGCATCATGATCGCGTCGGTGAAGCCCCGAAGCAGCATAACCAGCGCCAGCAGCGTGTACATGATACCGACACGCTTATGGTCGACGCTGGTCAGCCACTCCTTCCACAGATACGGGAAAAAGCCTTTCACGACGATCCAGACGAAGACACCCGCCAGCACGACGCCGATGACCGCGGCGGCGATCAGCGGCAGCGGCTGGTCGAACGGGATCGCCGCCCACGACAGCTTACCCAACATGATTGCCTCCGCTGCGGGGCGAAATATCCTTGTGCGTCGACTGCGGCCCCGGCGCGGGCGCGAACTTGTGCAGCACGATGTCATTGAACAGCCCCGGTGCGGCGGCGCTGAACGTCGAAGGCGGTAGGTTCATACTCTGCTTGCTCAGCGCCCGGTAGCGCGCGGCGTCGAGCACGGGGCCAGATTGGCGCACTGCGGCAACCCAGCTGGCGAACTGTGTTGGCGCGACCGCATGTGCGATGAAGTGCATCCCCGCGAAGCCGTCGCCGCTGAAGTCCGACGACAAGCCGTAGTAGTTGCCCGGCCGGTCGGCGGCGAGGTTGAGCTGGGTGGTCATGCCGTTCATCGCATAGATCATGCTACCGAGCTGCGGAATGAAGAAGGCGTTAAGGACGCTTGCCGAGGTGATGGAGAAATGCACTGGCGCACCGGCGGGTACAACCAGCTGGTTGATGCTGGCGACACCCTGCTCGGGGTAGATGAACAGCCACTTCCAGTCGAGCGAGACGACCTGCACCTCGAGCGGCTTGGCGCGCGACTGCAATGGCACCGCCGGATCTAGAGCGTGGCTGCCGGTCCAGATCACCCCGCCGAGCAGCAGGATAACCAGCGTGGGGATACCCCACGTCACAAGCTCGATCTTGCCCGAATAGACGAAATCGGGGCGGTAGGTGGCGCGCTTGTTCGACGCGCGGAACCACCACGCGAACGCCAGCACCGTGAGGATTGTCGGCACGACGATCGCCAGCATGATCGCCAACGCGTTGTAGAGGATGATGTTCTCCGCCTGCCCGACCGGGCCGCGCGGCGACAGCACAATGGCGCTGCAACCGGGCAGCAGCCCGGCAGTAACCAACGCCGACAGCCGACCCGCGTGACGGCTCGATCGCCGATGGTGAAGAAATTGTCTCAACTCGGCCTCTTCAGTTCGCCTGCGGTCCGCGAGAACGTCCGCCACACGATAACCGAACAAACTCAATCGGGTTGCGGCTGCGGCAAACTAATCCGACTGGCCGTCCTGCTGTGCAGATGCAGAATGGCTATTATTGCAATCGGGTCTGGACAACTTCGACCTGCGATGGAATGGCCTTAACCTTTGATTTAGGTGTTTAAAGCCTCTTTCGACATACCCAGAACGCGATTGCCGCTAAGCCAGTCTTGGTGCGAATTATGCATCGATCTAACATTCTAAATATAACCCATTCGGCACTGAAAGTCAACGCAATGAATCGAAATCGTGCCTATCGCCGATATCTGGCTGGCGGGCTGACCATCGCGATAGTGCTCGGTGCTGCGCCGCTGGCTGCCGCCAAGCCGCGCGACGCGGTCATGCCGCCCACGACCGAGACCACGCTTCGGGCCACCGCCGCCGCGGTCCGCGACCGCGCTGTCCGAGGCGACAATGTCGCGTACACACTGCTCGAGTCGCTCACCACCGAGATCGGCCCGCGTCCGGCGGCGAGCTCGGCGATGCACCGCGCTTCGGATTGGGCAGTGGCCCAACTAATTGCGCTCGGCTTCGAGAATGTCCACCGCGAGCCGATCAATATGCCGGCATGGACACGCGGGCAGGAGACCGCCGAGGTTACGGCACCCTTTCCGCAGCGGCTGGTCATTACCGCGCTCGGCGGTTCGATCGCGACGCCGCCGGGCGGCATCGAAGCCGAGATCGCGCTGTTTCACAGCTACGACGACATGCTCGCCGCCGCCCCCGGCTCGCTGGCCGGCAAGATCGCCGTCGTCACCCAGCCGATGCCGATCGGCGGCTACGGGGCCTATTACCGGATTCGCGGGCTCGGTCCCGCCGAGGCCGCGCAGCGCGGCGCGGTCGCGTATCTGATGCGTTCGCTGGCGACCGACGTGCGCCGCTCGCCGCATACCGGGACAATGACCTACACCCCCGAGTTCTCCGGCGGCGTCCAGCGTCTGCAGGCGCAGATCCCTGCCGCCGCGCTCACGGCCGTCGATGCCGAGCAGCTCGACCGCATGGCCCTGCGCGGCAAGCCGATTCGGCTGCGCCTGACGCTGGCCCCGACGACAATGCCGAACCAGCTGAGCGAGACCGTCGTCGGCGAGCTGCGCGGGCGCGAGCGCCCCGACGAGATCGTGCTGATCGGCGGACATCTCGACAGCTGGGACCTCGGCACCGGCGCGATCGACGACGGTGCGGGTGTCTCGATCACCGTCGCCGCTGCAAAGCTGATCGCCGCGCTACCGGTGCGCCCGGCGCGGACGATCCGCGTCGTGCTGTTCGGAGCCGAGGAAGTCGGCCGGTCGAACATCGCCTATGCCGCCGCGCACCAGGCTGCCGAACAAGCGCGCATCGTCATCGCGGGCGAGTGCGACGAGGGTGCCGGGCATATCGGCGCGGTTCGGCTGCCCGCCGGGATCGCCGCGTCGCCGTTCGGCCTGACGCTGGCGCGCACGCTTGCGCCGATCGGGGCGTATGTCGATCCCCGGCCCAATACCGACGGTGGCGGCGACCTCGAGTCGCTCGTCGGCGTCCCCTTCGTCAGCCTGCAGCAGGACGGCACGCACTATTTCGATTACCACCATACCCCCGACGACACGCTCGACAAGGTCGACCGCCGCGACCTCGATCAGAATGTCGCCGCGTGGGCGGCGTTCACCTATCTCGCGGCGAACACGGACGTGGATTTCCGCAAGCCGCCGGTCGTCGCCGCACCGGCAGCTTTACCAAGGTAAACCAGCGCTAGCGTTGACGCGCCCAGCGGCCGGCACCTTATAGGAGCTAGAGTAACGAGGAATTGCGACCAAGCTCATGGCGACAGCCGCGACGATCACCGCGACGATTACCGCGCAGGCGCGGCTGTCGCACCTCGACCGGCTCGAGGCGGAGAGCCTCCATATCCTGCGCGAGGTCGTCGCCGAGGCCGAACGGCCGGTGATGCTCTACTCGGTCGGCAAGGATTCGGCCGTCATGCTGCATCTGGCGAAGAAAGCCTTCTTCCCGGCGACGCCACCGTTCCCGCTGCTCCACGTCGACACGACATGGAAGTTCAGGGCGATGTACGAGTTGCGCGAGCGCGCAGCACGCGATGTCGGGATGGAGCTGATCGTCTACCGCAACCCAGACGCGGAGGCGCGCGGCATCAACCCGTTCGACCACGGCGCGCTGCATACCGACCTCTGGAAGACCGAAGGGCTGAAGCAGGCGCTCGGCCAATACGGCTTCGACGCGGCGTTCGGGGGCGCTAGGCGTGACGAGGAGAAAAGCCGCGCCAAGGAACGCGTCTTCAGCTTTCGTTCGGCCAGCCACCGCTGGGACCCCAAGCGGCAGCGTCCCGAGCTGTGGAACCTGTACAATGCGCGCAAGGCCAAGGGCGAGAGCATCCGCGTCTTTCCGCTCTCGAACTGGACCGAGCTCGACATCTGGCAATATATCCAGACCGAAAACATCGAGATCGTGCCGCTATACTTCAGCGCGCCGCGGCCGACGGTCGAGCGCGACGGCATGATCCTGATGGTCGACGACGAGCGTTTCCGGCTGCTGCCAGGCGAGGTGCCGGTCGAGCGGCGAATCCGCTTCCGCACGCTCGGCTGCTATCCGCTGAGCGGCGCCGTCGAGAGCAGCGCCGCGACGCTGCGCGAGGTGATCCAGGAGATGCTGCTGACCACGACGTCGGAGCGTCAGGGCCGCGCCATCGACCACGACCAGACGGGCAGCATGGAGAAGAAGAAATCCGAGGGCTATTTCTGATGGCCGATACCGCGCAGCCGAGCAGCTACGCCACCGACGCGCTGATCGCCGATGACATCGACGCTTATCTCCGCCAGCATCGCGACAAGTCGCTGCTGCGCTTCATCACCTGCGGCTCGGTCGACGACGGCAAGTCGACGCTGATCGGGCGCTTGCTCTACGACAGCAAGACGATCTTCGACGACCAGCTCGCCGTGCTCGAAGCCGACAGCAAGCGCGTCGGCACGCAAGGCAAGAACATTGACTTCGCGCTGCTCGTCGACGGGCTGGCGGCCGAGCGCGAGCAGGGCATCACGATCGACGTCGCCTATCGCTTTTTCTCGACAGCGAGACGCAAGTTCATCGTCGCCGACACGCCGGGGCACGAGCAATATACCCGCAACATGGTCACCGGCGCGTCGACCGCCGACCTCGCGGTCATCCTGATCGACGCGCGCAAGGGCGTGCTGACGCAGACGCGGCGGCACAGTTACCTCGCGCATCTGCTCGGCATCCGTAACGTCGTCTTGGCGGTCAATAAGATGGACCTGATCGGCTACGATCAGGCGCGTTACGACGCGATCGTCGCCGACTATCGGGCCTTTGCCAAGCAGATCGGGATTGCCGCGTTCACGCCGCTGCCGATCTCGGGATTCATCGGCGACAACATTACGACGCGCTCGGCCAAGACGCCCTGGTACGCCGGGCCGACGCTGATCGAGCATCTCGAAGCCGTCCCCGTCGATGCCGACGCAGCGCAGGCGCGCGGCTTCCGCCTGCCGGTGCAATGGGTCAACCGCCCCAACCTCGACTTCCGCGGCTTTGCCGGGTTGATCGCCAGCGGCAGCATCCGCCCCGGCGACGCGGTGCGCGTGCTGCCGTCGGGTCGCACGTCGACGGTCGCGCGCATCGTAACTTCGGACGGCGACTTGGCCGAAGCGGTCGCCGGCCAGTCGGTGACTCTGACGCTCGCCGACGAGGTCGATTGCTCGCGCGGCGATGTCATCGCGGCTGCGTCCGACCCGCCGCAGGTTGCCGACCAGTTCGAGACGACGCTGGTGTGGATGGGCGACGAGCCGCTGCTGCCTGGGCGGCCGCACTGGCTCAAGCTGGCGACTCAGACCGTCTCGGCGACGGTGCAGCCGCCGAAATACGCCGTCAACGTGAACACGATGGAGCATATCGCGGCGAAGTCGCTTGAGCTGAATGCGATCGGCGTCGCCACGATCGCCACCGACCGCCCCATCGTCTTCGAGCCCTACGCCGAAAACAAGACGTTCGGCGGCTTCATCCTGATCGACAAGCTGACCAACGCCACCGCCGCCGCAGGGCTGATCAACTTCGCACTGCGCCGCAGTCAGAACGTCCATCGCCAGGCGCTCGACGTCGACCGCGGGGCGCACGCGCGGCTGAAGAACCAGCGCCCAGCGGTGCTGTGGCTGACCGGGCTGTCAGGCGCGGGCAAGTCGACGATCGCCAACCTCGTCGAGAAACAGCTGCTGCGGATGAACCGCCACACCTTCTTGCTCGACGGCGACAACGTTCGGCACGGGCTGAACAAGGACCTCGGCTTTACCGACGCCGACCGGGTCGAAAATATCCGCCGCGTCGGCGAGGTCGCGCGGCTGATGACCGACGCGGGGCTGATTGTCATCACGGCCTTCATCAGCCCTTTCCGCGCCGAGCGCCAGCTGGTTCGCGACATGATGCTGCCCGGCGAGTTCGTCGAGGTGCACGTCGACACGCCGCTCGCGGACGCCGAAGCACGCGACACCAAGGGGCTGTACAAGAAAGCCCGCGCCGGCCAGCTCAAGAATTTCACCGGCATCGATAGCCCGTACGAAGCTCCCGAAGCGCCCGAGCTACGTATCGACACGACGGCGATGCGCGCGGACGCGGCGGCGGCCGCTATCGTCGACTATTTGCTCGGCAGCGAATGAGTTGGTGGGCCCTGTGGGACTTGAACCCACGACCTACCGATTAAAAGTCGGTTGCTCTACCGATTGAGCTAAGGGCCCAGCTCCCGAACTGTTCTAGGGCGAGCATGGCGGGCGCGCAACTGCCGTGCGCTAAGATGCAGCATGGGGTGCCGCCAGTCCGGAGCGATGTCGATCAGCGGATCAAGCACAAAGCTGCGATCGGCCAAGGCCCGGTGCGGCACCAGCAGACCGCGGGCCGCAGCTAGCCATTGCCTTCGCGACGGATAGACGGTGTCCGCCGCCGCCAAAATATCGAGATCGAGCGTCCGCGCGCCCCAGCGCTGGCCGCGGCGGCGACCGAAGCGCCGCTCGATCACCTGCAGCAGCGCCAGCAGCGCGGGCAGCGTGAGCTCGGTCTCGACCCCAACCGCGGCGTTGGCATAGGCACGCCCGCCCGGCCCGAGCGGCAGCGTCTTGCGCACGCGCGACGACGCCCGCAGTCGCAGGCCGGCCGCCTGCAGCGCGACCATCGCGGCAGCCACTACTGCCTTTGGCGCGCCGCACCGATGCCGCCGGTTCGAGCCGATCGCAATAAGGACACTGGTGGACATCTGTGCGTGCGCCTTACAGGGTGCGCGTCATGAATACCAACGCGTCCGAACCGCCGCACGACTGCCCGATCTGTCCGCGCCTGGTCGACTACCGCCACGCCAACCGGGCCGCGCATCCCGAGTGGTGGAATGCGCCGGTACCGGGCTGGGGCGACCCCCAGGCATGGCTGTGTATCGTCGGCCTCGCTCCGGGCGTCGGCGGCGCGAACCGGACGGGCCGGCCATTCACCGGCGACCACGCCGGGACGCTGCTGTACGACACGCTGGCGAAATTCGGCCTGAGTAAGGGCAAGTTCGACGCGCGGCCCGATGACGGACTAATGCTGACCGGCGCGTTCATCAGCAATTCGGTGCGCTGCGTGCCGCCCCAGAACAAGCCGCTGCCCGCCGAGATCCACGCTTGCCGCCCGTTTCTCGCGGGCCAGCTTGCGGCACTGCCGAACCTGCGGGTGGTAATCGCGCTCGGCACCATCGCGCACCAGTCGGCGGCGAAGGCGCTCGGCGGCAAGCTGCCCAAGCTGCCGTTCGGACACGGCGCGGTGCACCGGCTGCACACTGGCAGAACGCTCATTGACAGCTATCACTGCTCACGGCTGAACACCAACACCGGACGGCTGACCGCAGCGATGTTCGAGGACGTTTTCGCAAGCGCGGCGGCGGTCGGTGCAGAGGCTTAGCGCCAGCGAAACCGCTTAAGACAGTCTGCCGCGGTCGCGCGTCCGCTGCTCGTGCCGCCGCCCGAAAACCAGCGCACCGGCTGCTAGCCCCGCGACCAGCGAAATGGCCGTGATACACACCGGTGCATTCAGAACAACAAATAGTTGCCGGCTGGGGACCATCGACGTTCTCCGTTTCAGCCTCCCCAACGGCGTCAATACGCACGAAGCATTGCGGCTTAGTGAACCGCACCACAACCGACGTACAATTATCGGAAGCACGGCTTGCGATCGGCATTTCACCTCAAGAATGAAACCGGAAAACGGTACGGTAATGCACTTACGGCAGCGGCGATCCTGCGCTAAGAAGCTCGTCAAGGGGGCAAAACGGGAGTGCGGCGGTTGTCGCCATCGAGCGTTGCGCCATCGCTTCAATCGTTGCTGCCGCAGGCTCCCGCGTTCCTTTCGGGCGGCGGCGAGATGGGCGCGCTGATCCGTGGGCACGACTGGGCCGCGTCGTCGCTTGGGCTGCCTTCGGCATGGCCGCAAAGCCTGAAGACCGCGGTGCAACTGCTGCTCAATACCGGTCATCCGATGTATCTCTTCTGGGGTCCCGACGGCCGCTGCCTGTACAACGATGCCTACCGTCAGTCGCTCGGGCCCGAGCGGCACCCCGGCTCGCTTGGCCAGCCCGCAACGCAGGTGTGGGAAGAGATCTGGCCGAACATCGGCCCGCAGATCGAGCAGGTCATGGCAGGCCGGGGCGCGACGTGGCACGTCAATCAGCTACTTTCGATAACCCGCAACGGCCGCCGCGAGGATGTCTACTGGACCTACAGCTACGGTCCGATCGGCGACGACGCGGCCCCGAACGGCGTCGGCGGCGTCGTGGTGATGTGCAGCGAGACCACCGCGGCGGTACTCGGCGAGAAGCGGCTCGCCAAAGAGGTCGAGCGGCAGCGCAAGCTGTTCATGGCGGCTCCGGGCTTCATCACCATTCTCGATGGCCCCGACCACGTCTTCGAATTCGTCAACGACAGCTATCGGCGGCTCAGCGGCGAGCGCGATTTCCTCGGGCGTGCCGCGCGCGAGGTTTATCCCGAACTCGAAGGTCAGGGCTTCTTCGAACTCTTGGACGAGGTCTACACGACCGGCACACGGCATGTCGCGCATGACCAGCCAATCCGCCTTGCGATCGGCCCCGACGGCGCCCTCGAGGAACGCATCCTCGATTTCATTTACGAACCGGTCGTCGATGACCAAGGTCGCGTCACCGGCATCTTCTGCGAAGGCTTCGATGTCACCGCGACGGGCCGCGCCGAAAGCGCGCTGCACGACAGCGAGGAAGCGTTGCGGGACGTCAATGCGATGCTGCAGGCAGAGGTCGCGGCAAGGACCCGCGAGCGCAACCTGCTCGGCAAGCTGGTGGAGACCGCCGATGCGATGATGATGGCGCTCGACCTCGACTTCGAGGTGCTGGCGCTCAATCACGCCACCGCCAATCATATCGAGCGGGTTTATGGCGGACGCCCCGCTGTCGGCAGCGACCTGCTGAAATTATTCGCCGCTCATCCCGAGCATCAGCGGCAAGTAAGACTCGACTGGGCTCCGGCCATGCGTGGTGAAGCGAGCACCCTCGTCGACCAGTTCGACCCGGCGCAGCCCGATCGACGCTGCTACGAAACCAGATTTTGCCCGCTGCATGACGACGGCATCCTGATCGGCGCTTACAAGTTCGTCTATGACATTACCGACCGCGAGCGTGGTGCAGCGCGGCTGGCACAGGCGCAAGAGGCGCTGTTGCAGGCGCAGAAGCTTGAAGCCATGGGTCAGCTTACCGGCGGCGTCGCGCACGACTTCAATAACCTGCTCACGCCGATCATTGGCGGCCTCGACATGCTGCAGCGCCGCAGCAGCGGCGATGCGCGCGAGATGCGGCTAATCGGCGGCGCACTGCAATCGGCCGAGCGCGCGCGCGTTCTGGTCCAGCGCTTGCTGGCGTTCGCGCGGCGGCAGCCGCTGCAACCGGTTCCCGTCGACATCGGCGCGCTACTCACCGGCATGACCGACCTCATCCGCGACAGTATCGGCGTCAATATCAGTGTCGCGCTCGACGTCGCCGAGGCGCTGCCGCCCGCCATCGTCGACCCCGGCCAGCTCGAGCTCGCGGTGCTAAACCTGTGCGTCAACGCGCGCGATGCGATGCCCGGCGGCGGCTCGATCGAGCTCGCGGTCAGCGCCGAAAGTATCGCCGCCAACGTCGCCAGCGAACCTGCGGCGGGATGCTATGTCCGGCTGTCGGTAACCGACACCGGCAGAGGCATGGACGAGCCGACGCGGCTCCGCGCGGTCGAGCCGTTCTTCTCGACCAAGGGCGTCGGCAAGGGCACCGGGCTCGGGCTGTCGATGGCGCACGGGCTCGCGTCGCAGCTCGGCGGCGCACTGACCATCATCAGCCGCTATGGCCACGGTACCACGGTCAACCTGTGGCTGCCGGTCAGCAACGATGCGTCGCCATTTATCGAACTGCGCGCGCCGCATGCGGGTACCGCCACATTCGGCGGCAAGGTGGCGTTGGTGGTCGACGACGACGACGGCGTCCGGCTGAGCACTGCCGACATGCTCGGCGAACTCGGCTTTACCGTGCGGCAGGCGGCATCGGGTGCCGCCGCGCTGGCAGCGCTCGATCGCGGCCTTAGCGTCGACGTGATCGTTACCGACCATCTGATGCCGGGTATGACCGGCGGCGAGCTTGCAGCCGTCCTCAGGCTGACTCGCCCGCTGCTGCCGGTGCTGATCGTCTCGGGCTTCGCCGAGCATGCCGGCATCGACCCGGCGGTGCCGCGGCTCGCCAAGCCGTTCCGCCGCGCCGAGCTGGCGCAAAGCCTCGCCGAGTTGCGATTGGACAGCGCCGCAACGGATCACTGCTGACGAAACTTGCTCGAACGCTGGTCGCGCTTGATCAACGAAAACTGGAGCGGGCGAAGGGATTCGAACCCTCGACCCCGACCTTGGCAAGGTCGTGCTCTACCCCTGAGCTACGCCCGCTCGGGCAGATACAGTGACGTCATCACTGCATCGGGATGTGGCCGCTATCATAGGCACAGCCGCGGGTGCAAGCATTAAATGGCTCCGTACCCAGCGGCATCGCGGGACTTGGCAAGCTAGGGGTGCACTGTCCATATGATCGGCCACCGGATTATCGAGACTCAAGGAGTGACTGTGGCCAGCTTGTCGATCCCCGCCGCGGACAAAGCCAGCATCGGCGCGTTCAAGCGCGATGTCATCGACGCGTCACGCGACGCCTTGGTGCTGGTCGATTTCTGGGCCGAATGGTGCGGCCCGTGCAAGACGCTGACGCCGCTGCTCGAGAAGCTGGTCGCGGCGCGCGCGGCGCGCGTTCAGCTGGTCAAGCTCGACGTCGACAAGCATCAGGCGATCGCGACGCAGTTCCGCATCCAGTCGATCCCAACGGTCTACGCCTTCATCGACGGCAAGCCGGTCGACGGCTTCCAGGGGGCGCTCGGCGAGCGCGAGCTGGCGGCGTTCATCGATCGGCTGCTCGCGGCGCTACCCGCTGCCGGACCCGATGCGGCCGCCGAAATCGTCGCGCTGGTCGAGGCGGCGCAGGCGGCGCTCATCGACGGCGCGCATGCCGAAGCGGCCGAGATGTTTGGCGCGCTGGTGCAGGAACTGCCCGACCGCGCCGACATCGCCGGCGGGTACGCCAAGGCGCTACTGGCAAGCGGCGATGTCGCAGGTGCCGCAGCGGCTTTGGCGGCCGTCCCCGCCGACAGCAAAGACGCGAGCGTGGTCGAGGCCCGCGCGGCGGTGAAGCTGGCGCAGGTAGCGACTCCGGTCGACGATATCGGCGAGCTGAGTGCCAAACTCGCCGCGGCCCCCGATGATCACGCGGCACGCTTCGAGCTCGCCAGCGGTTTGCTGGCGCACGGCGACCGCGACGGCGCGGCGAAGGAGTTACTCGACATCATGCGCCGCGACGCGAACTGGAACGAAGGGGCCGCGAAGGCGCGCCTACTGCAAGTGCTCGAAGCTGCGGGCTTTGCTGACCCATGGGCGGCGGGCGTTCGCCGCAAGCTGTCGACGGTTCTGTTCGTATGATCGGGCTCGGCGGCTCCAACGGCGGTTTCAGCGGCGACGAGCCGCGTGACGACGACGACGGTGACGGCATCCTGCCCAGCGTCATCTCGGTGTTCCCGCTGGACGGCGCGGTGCTGCTGCCGCGCGGGCTGCTGCCACTCAACATCTTCGAGCCGCGTTATCTGGCGATGATCCGCGACGCGATGGCAGGGTCGGGGCTGATCGGCATGATCCAGTCGCGCGGCAACGCCGCGCCCGACGGCGGCATCGAGCGCAGTGCGGCTGGCGGCAGCAGGGCTGGCAGCGAGATGCGCGGCAAGACGGCGACGACCAAACCTGCGCTGTTCGGCGTCGGTTGCGCCGGGCGGATCACCGAATGCAGCACCACCGACGACGGCCGTTTGCTGGTAATGCTCGCCGGCGTGACGCGCTTTGCGGTGACGTGCGAGCTTGAGGTAACGACGCCGTACCGGCAGGTGATGCCCGACTTCGAGCCGTTCGCCGCCGACAGCAACGAGGCTCCGCCCCTCGCCGCCGCGGCGCGTGCCGCGCTCGAACGCGAGCTGCGCGGCTATCTCGATACTCAAGGGCTGAGCGCCGACTGGGCCGCGGTCGCGCAGGCCGATGATGAGTCCCTGGTGACGACGCTGAGCAGCGTCTGTCCATTCGACGCGGTCGAGAAGCAGGCGCTGCTTGAAGCTCGCGATCTGCCGGCCCGCGCTGCGACGCTGACCGCGCTGATGACCTTCGCGCAAGGCACCGGCGGCGGCGTGACGCGACAGTGAGCGAGGTTGCGCCGCTCGACACGGTGTCGGTGCCTGCTCCCGTTGAAGTCGATCCGCGGCTGCTGGCGATCCTCGTCTGTCCGTTGACCAAGGCGCAGTTGCGTTACGACGCGGCGGGGCAGGAACTCGTATCCGAAGCCGCTGGACTCGCCTACCCGATCCGCGGCGGCATCCCGATCATGCTGATCGACGAGGCGAGGGTGTTGCCGGATTAGCTGGCCCTGCTGCACCCCTTCCATCACCGCGCCGCTTTCCTACATTGGGTTGGCACCCCTTTTCACTGAAAGCAGACATGGCGGATTTCCCCGACTGGCACGGTACGACGATCGTCGCGGTGCGCAAGGATGGCCGGGTCGTCATCGCCGGTGACGGTCAGGTGACGATGGGCCAGACCGTGATGAAGGCCAACGCCAAAAAAGTCCGGCGGCTCGGTAGCAGCGGCGATGTCATCGCCGGGTTTGCCGGCGCGACGGCAGACGCATTCACGCTGTTCGAGCGACTCGAAGCCAAGCTCGAGCGCTTCCCCGGCCATTTGACGCGCGCCGCGGTAGAGCTCGCGAAGGACTGGCGCACCGACCGCTACCTGCGGCGGCTTGAAGCGATGATGATCGTCGCTGACAAGGATGTGACGCTGATCCTGACCGGTACCGGCGACGTGCTCGAACCGGCGGACGGGATGGCCGCGATCGGCTCGGGCGGTAACTACGCGCTCGCCGCCGCCAAGGCGCTCGCCGATAGCAGCCACGACGCCGAGGCGATCGCCCGCCGCGCCATGCAGGTCGCTGCCGATATCTGCGTCTACACCAACACTAATCTGACCGTGGAAGCCATCGGATGAACGTCACTTTGCCAATCGCTGACGCCGACGCCGGAGCCGCGCTGACGCCGCGCGAAGTTGTCGCGGCGCTCGATCGCTATATCGTCGGCCAAATCGACGCCAAGCGCGCCGTCGCTGTGGCGCTTCGCAACCGCTGGCGGCGGCAGCAGCTCGGCGACGATCTGCGCGACGAGGTCAATCCGAAGAACATCCTGATGATCGGGCCAACCGGCTGCGGCAAGACCGAGATCAGCCGCCGGCTCGCCAAGCTCGCCGACGCGCCGTTTCTCAAGATCGAGGCGACCAAGTTCACCGAGGTCGGCTATGTCGGCCGCGACGTCGACTCGATCATCCGCGACCTTGTCGAGGAATCGATCCGGCTGGTCCGTGCCAATCGCCGCGCTGGCGTCAAAGACGCCGCCGAAGCCGCTGCTGAGGCTCGGCTGTTGGACGTTCTGGTCGGCAAGGACGCCAGCGAGGCGACCCGCGCCGCCTTTCGCGCCCGCTTCCGCGACGGTCACCTGAAAGGCCGCGAGATCGAGATCGAGGTCGAGGACACGCCGTCGGCGTCGTTCGAGATCCCCGGCCAGCCGCAGATGATCAATATCTCCGAGATGCTCGGCAAGGCTATGGGCGGCGGCAAGACCAAGCGCCGCAAGATGCCGATCGAGGCGGCGTGGGACGTGCTACTCGCCGAGGAGAGCGACAAGCGGCTCGACAGCGACGAGATCAACCGCGAGGCAGTGCGCGGGGCAGAGGAGAACGGCATCGTCTTCCTCGACGAGATCGACAAGATCGCGGTCAGCGACGTCCGCGGCGGCTCGGTCAGCCGCGAGGGCGTCCAGCGCGACCTGCTGCCGCTGATCGAGGGCACGACGGTCGCGACCAAATATGGCCCGGTCAAAACCGACCACATCCTGTTCATCGCGTCGGGCGCGTTCTCGGTGTCGAAGCCGAGCGACCTGCTGCCCGAGCTGCAGGGCCGCCTGCCGATCCGTGTCGAGCTGAAGGGGCTAACCAAAGACGACTTCGTCCGCATCCTGACCGAAACCGAAGCCTCGCTGATCCGCCAATACACCGCGCTGCTGGCGACCGAAGGCGTCACGCTGAGCTTCACGCCCGGCGGCATCGAGGCGATCGCGGCGACTGCGGCGCAGGTCAACGACGCGGTCGAGAACATCGGCGCACGACGGCTGCAGACGATCTGCGAGAAGCTGCTCGAAGCGGTCAGCTTCGACGCCAGCGACCGCCGGGGTGACATCGTCGTCGTCGACAGCGCCTACGTCGAGGCACAGCTCGGCGACATCGCGCGCAATACCGACTTGTCGAAGTTTATCCTGTAGTCGGACAAGCGTGAACGCCACCCCCGCGCAGGCGGAGATGGCGTCGCGGTTGCGACCTCAGAAGTCGACGCGCGCGCCGACCGAGATCAGCCGTCCGAGAATCGAGCGGGCGGCACCCAATCCCGAGCCGTTAGGGTTCTGGTCAACTTCGGTGATGCCGACGACGTTGAACAGGTTGTCGACATGCGCATTGACGTGCAGCCGCTTGAGCACCGCATATTCGCCGAACAGCCCGACAACGTTGAACGCCGGCTGGCGTAGCGTGTTGCTGCTGTCGGTGTACGAGCCCGACGTGCCGGTGAGAGTCGCGCCGACGTCGAGCGAGCCGAAGCTGGCGGTCGGGCGGAGCTGGTACACCCACTTCGCCTGGCGTTGCGGGATGTTGCCGATGTCGGTGGCACCGACCGAGCCATCCTTAGTGATCTTGGCGTCGGTGTAGGTCAGCCCGCCGTACAGGTTAAGGACGCCGTAGTTGACCGAGCCTTCGAGCTCGACGCCGTAAGCGCGATAGTTGCGCGAGAACACGAACAACCCGCCGCCGTTGGCGTTGATGTCGGTGCCGAACTCGGCGGTTGTGGTGTGGAAGGCGGTCACCGCGCCCGAGAAGTGCGGGACCGCGAATTTCGCGCCGATTTCCTGCTGCGACGCAAAGTTTAAGGCCGCGAACGACGCGACATTGCCCGACGCGTCGGCGGGCAGCACGCGGTCGGCGTTGAAGCGCGCGCCGCGGCTAGCGCGGCCGAACATTGCAAGTTCGGGATTGAACTCGTAGTTGGCGCCGACCGAATAGGATAAATAGCGCTTAGTGTAGCGCACCGCCTGCGGGACACCGCTGCTCGCGACCTTGACGAGTTGCTCGGGCACCGTGAGGCTGCCGTTCTGGTTGACGTCGATCGGCACGCCGTTTCCAGCCGCCTCCTGATAAGTGCCGCGGGCGCTCTGGATGTCGTAGCGCAAACTGCCGTCGAGGTTGAAGCCGAAGATTTTCCAGGCGAGGTTCACCCACGGCGCATCGATCGAATACTGGACGTCATAGTTGCGCACGCAGCAGTCGCCGAACGCGCGCGCGTCGTACGCGACGAGGCCATTTTCGGTCTGCAGGATACCGCCGGCGCTGGTGACGTTGAGCCGCTGAGCGTTGCCGCGGTCCTGTGCGGTAATCAGGTAATCCTGCCAGTGCCAGTCCATACCGATATGCTGGCCCGATTTCATATAGCCGACCGTCAGCGTGCCACGGCCGTAGTCGCCGGTGTCGAAGTCCTTGGCGAGCGTCAGATCGTTGGTGAACGTGTCGAAGTTGCTAAGCGTGACGTCGAACAGCACGGTGTTGACCGCGACGCCAGCATAAGCCTGACCCGCGTTCGGCCCGGTCGCGTAGGTGACGCGCGAACCCGCCCCGCCGATGCCGTTGGCGATATTCTGCGCGAGGTCGACGTTCGCCGGATACGGCCCGACGAACTTGCCCGAGTTAATCGCGTAGCGGAACTTGTCGTCGATCTTCATACCGCTACCAAGATCGAACGAGGCTTCGCCACCGAACGCCTTGCTGACGCTGCGATAGCCGTCGGAGACGTTGTCGGTGACGCGGTTGCCGTTGTGGTCGAGCGACAACAGCTGCTGGAGCTGCGGCGATTGCAGCGCGCCCGAGCGCAGGTCGAAGCCGGGGATCGACGCATAGGTCGCGTTGGCACCGTTGCGGCGGATCGCTGCCGGAACCGGTAGATAGACCGGCGCGCGGTCGTCGAGGAACTTCAGGTCGAAGCGGATGAAGCCGTTTTCGAAGTCGTGCGTGACGTTGGCCTTGACCTGCCCGCCGTCCTCGCCGGTCAAACCGATCTGCTTGGGCCCTTCGCCGTAATGAAAGAAGCCGCCGATATGAAAGCGCCAATCGGTCCCGAGATGCCCGCCATAATCAGCATCGAGCCGGGTCCGGTCGAAATTAACGCCCCTTGTCAGCCCGACGGAGCCGCCGTCGGTGGTGCCGGTCTTGGTGATGAAGTTGATGATCGCGCCCGGCGCGTTGCTGGTCGCGGTCGACGCCGAGCCGCCGCGCACGGCCTCGACGCGGGCGATGTTGGTGTCGGCCTTGACGAAGGTGTCGGCGGTGGCAAATGCGATGTCGCCGAAGGTCAGCACCGGGATGCCGTCCTCCTGGAACTGGACGAATTTGGCCCCGCCCGACGCGACCGGCAGACCGCGGACCGAGATGTTGGCGTTACCCTCGCCACCCGAGGCTTCGGAGCGGATGCCGGGGATGAAGCGGATCAGGTCTGCCGAACTCTGCGGGTTGATCTGCGCGATCGTCGCTGAATTGACGCTGCTGATCGACAGGCTAGTGTCGATCTTGCGCTCGGGGCGGGTCGTGCCGGTGATAACGATCTCGTCCTGTGCCGCGCCGGTCTCAAGCACGGGCGACGGCGTCGCGCTTTTGGGTACCTTGACGCCGGGCGACGCGGCTTGCGCCAGCGCCGGAGGCGCAGCAAGAAAAGCGAGCGCGAGACTGACCGACGACACGACGTTGCGACCGATCCGGCTATACATATCCACTCTCCCAAGGTTATCTAAAGTCTTAATTGTTCGGCTAAAGTTGCAAGCAATGGATTGCAATGGCTGACGGCAATCGATTGTCATACCGCTGCGATTTAATTGACAGGTGTGGCTTTCTGGTCAAAGCAGAACGCGCCCGGCCGGCCGCGGGGCGGCAGCCATGGGTGGGAGCTCCGGTGAACAAGCCCAAGCGAATCCGTAACATAGCCGAACTCGCACAGATCGCCGGGGTCTCTACGGGGACGGTGTCGCGCGCTTTGAGCGGTGCGGGGCTGATCAGCGCCAACACCCGCGAGCGGATTCAAGCGCTCGCCCGCGAGCATGACTTCCGGCCCAGCGTGATGGCGCGCAACCTGCGCATTCAGCGCACCGGGGCGATCGGCGTGGTGATCCCGCTCGGCCATGAGACCGGGCAGCATATCTCCGATCCGTTCTTCATGACGATGCTCGGTCTGCTCGCCGACGCGCTGACCGAGCGCGGCTATGATCTGATGCTGTCGCGCATCGTCTCCACCTCCGACGGCTGGCTCGATCGCATCGTCGATACCGGGCGCGTCGACGGGGTGATCGTCATCGGCCAGTCGGACCAGTCGGCGGCGCTCGATGCCGTCGCGGCGCGCTACCGCCCGCTGGTCGTCTGGGGCGGGCATGTCGACGGTCAGGTCCATTGCTCGGTCGGCTCGGACAACCGCCGCGGCGGGGAACTGGCGACCGCGCATCTGATCGAGCGCGGCTGTCGGCGGATCGCCTTCTTCGGAGATCCTCGCGGTCTCGAGATCGCCCAGCGGCTCGAGGGCTGCCGTGCCGCAATAGCAGCGGCGGGGCTGAGTGCGGCGCTGAGGCTGCTGCCCGCGCATCTCGTCGCCGAAACCGCGCATCCGGCGATCACGGCATTCCTGAGCGAGCCCGGCGCTCGCCCCGACGGCATCGTTGCGGCGTCCGACGTCATCGCGATGAGTGCGCTCCGCGTACTGGCCGAGCGCCGGATCGCGGTGCCCGGCGACATCCGCCTGATCGGCTTCGACGACATCGCGGTGGCGCAACATGCTGTGCCGCGGCTGTCGACGGTTCGGCAGGACCTGGCACGCGGGGCCGGAGCGATCGTCGACGCCCTGCTCGCGCGACTGGCGGGCAAGGACGCACCGTCGGTGATCATGCAACCCGAATTGATCGTCCGGCTATCGAGCTGAAGCGACCGGGCCAAGCTTTCGCTTACTGAGCGGCGACCGCTGGCTCGGCGCGGGCCGGCCGACGTCCGGCATCTGCCAGCATCGCGCGGTCACCGTCGAGGACAATGCTGAAGCGCGGTGCCGGGACGCCCCCGAACTGACTGCGCAGCCGTAGCGGATGCGCGTCGGGGTTGCGCCCCGCCAGGCCCCAATAGTCGACGAAGCTGACGACTTCCAGCGACTCGAGCACCAGCCAGCTATAGCTTTGCCGCGGTTCGGCGGCTGGTGTTGTCGCGACTAGCCCGGTACCGTTCAGCGGCGCATACGGCCCGAGGAGATGGCTGCCGACCATGCCGTACAGTCCGCTCGGCCCCGCCGTGCCGGGCGTGAAGACGCTGCGCTGCGTCGACCAGAAGACATAGTACAGCCCGCCCCGCAGCAGCACGTGCGGTCGCTCGAGTTCACGGTTGAGCCCGGCTGCCGAGATGATCGGCGGCAGCAGCTGCCAACGCCCTATCCCCTGCCCTGCACGTCGCTGGCCAAGACCGATCACGGCATCATAGTCCTGCGGTGGCCGTGCTGCCGAGCCCGTGAACAGCAGATATTCGGCACCGTCGGCCGGGTCGCGGAAGTAACCCGGATCGCGAAAGCCCTTGATCCGCCCGGCAGCGCCGGTTGCCTGACGCGCCTGCACATACATTGTGCCGTCGGCCTGTAGCACCTCGACCGGCACCGACCAGCCGGCGATCGAAGCGCGATCGTCGTCGAACGACAGCACACCGGTGGTCTCGAAGATGCGCTGCTCGTAGGTCAGCGCCGCTTCGCCCCGGCGGCCCGCGGCAGTGAAGTATAACGTCACCCGGGTGCCGCCCGCGTCGACGATCGCCGAACCCGCCCACTCGCGGCTGCCGGGGCTGACGCCGTCGGGCAGCAAGTTGCCGCGGTCGAACCAGCGCCCCCACGCACCGGCGTGCCCACGCGCAGCGCCATCGCTTGTCTCGTGCTGAAGCAGCCGGATACGCGCCAGCGCATGGCGCTCGTCGGGATCGCCACCAACCGGAGCCGACAGCAGCATCCACAGCTCGGACGTCCCGAAGCATGCGGTACGGCCATCGGCATATCGGACTGGCCACATATCCCACAGGTCGACCCCCGGAACTACCGGCACGACATCACTCGCCCCGAGCACCGGCAGCTCGGGGATCGCGCTATCGGCGATCGCAGTAACGTGCGCCGCGGTCCACAGCGAGGATGGCGGCATCGACTCAGCGCGCCGCAACAGGATTACCAGCGGGCGCGCGGACCCGGCTGACGGCGACGGCAGCGCAAATCAACAGAAGCCCCGCCAAGCTGAGCACGTTGCGGGGATCGCCACCGAGCAGCCGGTCGTAATAGAAGGGCAACGTCGCCGCGATGAGCAACATCGGGATGACGATCATCATGTTGAAGATGCCCATGTAAACCCCGGTGCGCTCGGGCGGGATCGACCCCGCGAGGATCACATACGGGTTTCCCATGATGCTTGCCCAGCCGAGCCCGACACCGATCGCGGGGATGAATAGCAGCAGTCGCTCGTGCACATGCGGCAGCGCCAGCATGCCCAGCCCCGCGAGCGTCAGACAGACGGCGTGCATGACCTTCGGCCCGAAACGGCGGGTCAGCGGCATCATGCCGAACGCCGCGACGAACGCCACGGCGTTATAGAACGCCGCCATCTGGCCGTTCGCCAGCACCGCATCGTGAAAGGCGGTCGAGTTTGGCTGGCTGGTGCCGAACACCGAGCGCCCGATCGAATAGATTACATAGGCCCAGTACAGCCCCATCGCGTACCACTGGAACAGGCTCATGACGCCGAGCTGACGCATCGCCGGCGGCATATCGCGGATCGCCTGCCAGACTTCGCCTAGAACCGCGGCCGCCGTTTTCGGCTCGGCAACGATGCGCGCCTGGTCGCGGCGGCTCAGCGGCAGTTCGGGAACGCGCAGCACCGACCACAGGATCGTCGAGATCGACAGCACCGCGCCGATCAGAAAGGCGACGTGTGTGATCGTCGGAATATGGTGCGCGTCGACATCGTCCTTGCCCATGCCGAGCCCGTAGACCAGCAGCGACGGCGTCAGGAACGACAGGCTCTGCGCCAGCCCGGTAAACGCGCTCTGCGACAGGAAACCGAGCTCGTGTTGATCGGGGTTGAGCCGGTCGCTGACATAGGCCCTATATGGCTCCATGGTGATATTGTTGCCGCCGTCGAGCACCCAGAGCAGGCTCGCTGCCATCAGAAGGCTGGAACTGAATGGCATCGCCAGTAGCCCGGCGCTGCATAGCACCGCGCCGGCGATAAAGTACGGCGTCCGCCGCCCCCAGCGCGAATTGGTGCGGTCGCTCATTGCGCCGATGATGGGCTGGACCAGCATTCCGGTCAGCGGCCCCGCGAGGCTGAGCACCGGCAGCGCGGCCTCGTTCGCGCCCAGATACGAATAGATCGGCCCCATATTGCCCTGCTGCAGCCCAAAACTGAACTGCAGTCCGAGGAAGCCGAGATTCATTTCGAGAATGCGCCACAACGACAAATGCGGCTTCGCCAGCGTCAGGCCCGAGAGCGGCGCAGTAGCATTGAACATGCGCTTTATCCCTGCCACTACTGCATTGGCTATCAGCAGCGGCATGGCCATAGCATCAGAACCGCGCCCTGCACAATCGATTGCACTAAGACGCCCGGTCGTCAGCTGCCACCCTTCCCGGTAGACGGAATGTCAGGAGATATGATGACCGGAACCGAAAGCTTCGCGCTGACCGGCGGCCTCGAACTCGGCGGCACCAAGTGTATCGCCCTGATCGCGCGCGGGTCCGTGGTCGTCAACAGCCTGACCGTGCCGACCAGCGAGCCGGGTGCAGTGCTCGACACACTGACCGCATGGCTGGCCGCCGCCCCGCCGCTCGCCGCGATCGGCATCGCCAGCTTCGGACCGCTGGGTCTCGACCGGCGCCGTGCCGACTTCGGCCACATCACGACGACGACGAAGCCCGGCTGGTCGAATATCGACGTCCTCGGGGCGGTAAAGGCGCGCTTCGCCCTGCCGGTCGGGTTCGACACCGACGTCGCCGGGGCAGCACTCGCCGAAGGCCGCTGGGGCGCGTCGCAGGACTGCGCCGTGCATGTGTATCTGACTATCGGCACCGGCATCGGCGGCGGAGTTGTCGTCGATGGCCGCGCCGTCCACGGCCTGATGCATCCCGAGATCGGCCATGTCCGCGTCCGCCGCGTCCCCGGCGACAGCTTCGCCGGCAGCTGCCCGTTCCACGGCGACTGCCTCGAAGGACTTGCTGCGGGACCCGCGATCGCAGCGCGCACCGGCGTCGATCCGACGACGTTGGCCGCCGATGCGCCGGTCTGGCAGCTGGTCGCCGCCGAGCTCGCCGAGCTGATGACGACGTTGATCATGACGCTGTCACCCGAATGCATCGTCATCGGCGGCGGCGTCAGCCACGGCCAGCCGCAGCTGCTGCCGTTAATTCGCGCCGCCACAGGTAAGCTGCTAGCCGGCTATGTCCCGGTCCTCGACGCAGCCGGACTCGAGCGGCTGATCCGCCCACCCAGCCTCGGCGCACAGGCGGGCTCGCTCGGCGCCATCGCGGTCGCCCTCGACGCGCTGGCATCGGCCGGCTGACTACCCGCCCTGCCCCTTATCCGGCAGGTCGGGCACTAGGCCGCCGCTTCGAGCAGCTGCGCCCGCCGCCGCGCGACGCTCGAGCCGATGTGCATGCCTTCGCGGTACTTCGCCACCGTCCGCCGGGCGATGTCGAAGCCTTCGCCGCGCAGCACCTCGACGAGCTTGTCGTCGCTGAGCGGTACCACCTTGTTTTCTGCCGCGATCAGCCGGGCGATGCGGTCCTGTACGGCGCGGCCCGAGACCGCGTCGCCGCCGTCGGCCGACTGGATGCCGCTGGTGAAAAAGTACTTCAGCTCGAACAGTCCGCGGTCGCAGCTCAGATACTTGTTCGAGGTTACCCGGCTGACGGTCGATTCGTGCATGCCGATCGCCTCGGCGATGGAGCGCAGAGTCAGCGGTTTGAGATGATGGACGCCGTGCGTGAAGAACGCCTCCTGCTGCTTGACCAGCTCGGTCGCCACCTTGACGATCGTGCGAGCGCGCTGGTCAAGCGCCTTGACCAGCCAGTTTGCCGAGGTCAGGCAGTCGGCTAGAAAGGTCTTCGTCGCCTTGCCCGCTTCGCCCTTGGCGGTGCCGCTCGCCAACTGGGCGTGATAGCCGCGGTCGACGAGCACTCGCGGCAGCGTCGCGTTGTTGAGCTCGACCACCCAGCCGCCGTTCGCAAGCCGCCGGATGAAGACGTCGGCGACCACCGCCTGCGGACGCTCACCGCCGTACGCCAGCCCCGGCTTAGGATTATAGCAGCGCAGCTCGTGGATCATGTCAGACAGATCCTCCTGGTCGACGCCGCAGAGCCGTCGCAGCATCGTCATGTCCCCACGTGCCAGCACGTCGAGGTGGCCGAGCAGCGCTGCCATCGCCGGATCGAGCCGGTCGGCCTCCCGCGCCTGCACGCACAGGCATTCGGACAAGCTGCGCGCCCCGACACCTACCGGCTCGAAGCGCTGGATAACGGCCAGCACCGCCTCAACCACGGCGGGAGCCGCATCGAGCCGCTCGGCGACGTCGTCGACAGTGCCGCCGAGGTAGCCGGCATCGTCGATCAGATCGATCAGGTGACGCGCGATCAGCAGCATCGCCGGGTCATGTCCCCACGCCGCCGCCGCCTGCTCGGCGAGCACGTCGAGCAGCGACGGCTCGGCGGCCGCGAAACTATCGAAATCGCCGGCGAAATCGCCGCTCGAACCGCTGCCGGCCGCGCTGGCACCGAGCGACAAGCCGCCGTCCGCAGTCCCGGCGACGCTGTCGGTGGGGCCATCGTGGTGGAAGGTCTCGGCGGTAAAATCGACATCGAGCGGGGCGTCCCCGGCTCCGTTGCCGCCGCGGATCAGCTCATCAGCGCTGGCGGTATCGGCGTTGGGCAGCGACATCTCGGACGCGGCGCTGCCATCGCCGTTGCCCGCGCTCTCGGCTCCGGCCATGTCGCCATCGCCGCGCTCGCCGTCGCTGGCGTCGAGCAGCGGATTCTTCTCGAGCTCGGCCCCGATGAAGCTCTCGAGTTCGACATTGGTCAGCGCCAGCAGCTTGATCGCCTGCTGCAGCTGCTGCGTCATCACCAGCGACTGGCTTTGCCGCAGGTCGAGGCGCGGGCCCATTGCCATGTTCATCGGGTCGCCCCCTTTCTTTATCTACCCGTTGCCGTCGTCTGTGCCGGCAAGATTCGAGGCCGGCTTGTAGGAAACCGCGCTGCGCCGGGGTGTGACGCAGGTCACAGCGTAAAACTCTCGCCGAGATAGACGCGCCGCACCGTCTCGTCCGCGACCAGCGCTGCGGGCGAGCCTTCGAACAGCACGCGGCCGTCGTAAATAATGCAGGCGCGGTCGACGATGTCCAAGGTCTCGCGGACGTTATGGTCGGTTATCAGCACGCCGATATCGCGCTGGCGCAGCTGCACGACCAGCTCGCGAATGTCGGCAATCGAGATCGGGTCGATGCCGGCAAATGGCTCGTCGAGCAGCATGATCGACGGGCGGGCAGCGAGCGCGCGGGCGATCTCGCAGCGCCGCCGCTCACCGCCGGACAGCGCCATCGCCGGCGCATCGCGCAGCCGCGCGATATGGAAGTCGCCCAGCAGCTCCTCAAGCCGCGCCGCACGGACCTTGCGGTCGGGCTCGACAACCTCGAGCACCGCCATGATATTCCCCGCCACCGTCAGCCCGCGGAAGATCGAGGTCTCCTGCGGCAGATAGCCGAGCCCGAGCGCGGCGCGGCGGTACATCGGCAGCGCCGTGATGTCATAGCCGTCGAGCAGGATGCGGCCTTGGTCGGGTAGCGCCAGCCCCATGATCGAATAGAAGCACGTCGTCTTGCCCGCGCCGTTCGGCCCGAGCAGCCCGACGACCTCGCCACGCCGCACCGTCAGCGAGACATCGCGCAGCACGACGCGCTTGTCGAAGCGCTTGCCGATCGCCACCACCGCCAGCCCGCGCTCGGGCACCGCGGTACTGGGATCAAGCCGTTCGAGAACTGCCGTACTCGTCATCAACGCCCTTCGACTCCCGCGCCGCCCGCCGCGAACCGAGCAGTTGGCGCGGTTCGTGCATGTCGACGCAATTTACTCGTAAGCTTGTTTCGGGTAGATGTGAAGCCGACTTCGTCACGATCAACGGATGTCCATTCGGTTGCATTTAGTGGCCTTAAACTTGCGGCACCTCGCCGCAGCTCCGGTATGCCGTGTCGCGGACCGGCGCCACCGATGACAATGACGGCGAAAGCCACTAGGTTGCGCCGGCTTGCGGATGAGGACGCTACCTATGAATATTCAGACCAAGATCGAAGTCGACGCCGCGGCGGCGACCGCACCACGCTGGCCGCGGCTCGACTGGCAGGATCCGCTGCTGCTCGACAGCTTGCTCACCGAGGAAGAACGCATGATCCGAGACTCGGCGCGCGCCTTTGCCGACGAGCATCTCGCGCCGGCGGTGCGCGTCGCCAACCGCAACGAGAGCTACGACCCCGAATTGATGCGCAAGTTCGGCCGTTACGGCCTGCTCGGCCCGACAATCGAAGGTTATGGCTGTCCCGGCGTCAGCTATGTCGCTTATGGTTTGATTGCGCGTGAGATCGAGCGCGTCGACTCGGCATACCGGTCGGCGATGTCGGTACAGTCGAGCCTCGTCATGTACCCGATCCACGCTTACGGGACTGCGGCCCAGCGCGACAAATATCTGCCCGGCTTGGCCTCGGGCACGCTGGTCGGCGCGTTCGGTCTGACCGAACCCGATGCCGGTTCGGATCCCGGCAGCATGACGACGCGGGCCCGCACCGCGGCGGGCGGCTACATCCTAAACGGTGCCAAGATGTGGATCACCAGCGCGCCGGTCGCCGACGTGTTCGTCGTATGGGCGAAGTGCGACGACGATGTCATCCGTGGGTTTATCGTCGAGCGCGGCGATGCCGGGCTGTCGTCGCCGAAGATCGAGGGCAAGTTCTCGTTACGCGCGTGGGTAACCGGCGAGATCGTGCTCGCCGATGTCCACATCCCCGCCGACCGCATGCTGCCCGGCGTCACCGGGCTGGCAGGGCCGTTCGGCTGCCTCAACAACGCGCGCTACGGCATCGCGTGGGGCGCGATGGGCGCGGCGGAGTTCTGCTGGCACGCGGCGCGGCAATATACGCTCGACCGCAAGCAATTCGGTCGCCCACTGGCGCAGACCCAGCTGGTCCAGAAGAAACTTGCCGACATGCAGACAGAGATCACGCTCGGGTTGAACGCCGCGCTGACTGCGGGCCGCCTGCTCGACGAACATCGCCTCGCCCCCGAGGCGATCAGTCTGATCAAGCGCAACAACTGCGGCAAGGCGCTCGACATCGCGCGGATGTCGCGCGACATGCACGGCGGCAACGGTATCTCGGACGAATACGGCGTCATCCGCCACGTCATGAATCTCGAGGCGGTCAACACCTACGAAGGCACGCACGACGTCCACGCGCTTATCCTAGGCCGAGCGCAGACGGGGTTGCAGGCGTTTTTCTAGCACCGTCCTGCCTCTGTTGAAGCGCACACAATCCCGCTCATCCCGAGCTTGACGAGGGTCCTCCGGACTGCAGACGGTGTGTCCCTAGACCGGCTCGGGATCACCGGAATGGATAGCTTCATCATGGAGCACGGGTCACAGACCTCGTTTTGCCCTCGGTAACCGTCGCTCGCACCCGCGCTAAGCCAGCGTCCCGAACGGCAGCAGCCGCCTTGCCAACGCCCGAGCGCCATTGACGTCGCCGTGGTCGAGCAGCGGCAGCACTTCAGCGATGCCGCGCTTGGTCAGCGCCTCGATGCCGTCGCGCGGCGACATGCCGCTCGCTTCACGCAGTAGCGCCGCCGCGCGCGGCGCATTGTCGGTATCGAGATCGAGCAAGGTGAACGCGTAGAACACCCGGTTGAGCGGATTACGCGAGTCTTTCGCCAGCGCGATGTTAAAGTCCTTGAACGCAATATCGAGCTTTGCCCCGAGCACGGTGCCGGCGATGAATTTGCCCAGCGTCGCCACCGACGCGGCGTGCCAGCCGGCGATCGACGCCCAAGCCAGCGCATTGTTCGGCTCGCGCGCTACCGCCGCCTCGAAAAGCCGCCGCGCCTCCTTCGCCTGCCCGCCAGACTTGGTCAACTTGGCGCGGTAGCCGATCGCGGTCGCCTTCTGCAGCAGCGCCTCATCGTTGCCGGGAGCCTTGGCGAGTGCGGCATCGAAGTCGCGTGCGGCGGCATCGACCAGCGACAGCGCCCGCGACGGGTCGGTGGTCTCGAAGCACGCAATCGTCAGCGAGGAGCGCCCCGCGAGAATCAGCGACGCCGCCGTCGCCTCGGCGCGGCCCTGGCTCGCGGCCTCGGCGAAGTGCCCCGATCGGAACTGATCGATCGATGCCGCCGACGCCGTACTGGCCGAAAGCAGCAGGACCGTAATACCCAAAATTTTCACGCAATCGTCTCCGCAATCAGTACCCGCATTTCCGGCAGGCCATAGAGCTTGATAAACGAGCCCATCCGCGGACCCTGCGAGGTGCCGAGCAGTGTCTCGTACAGCGCCTTGAACCAGTCGCGCAGCGGCTCGAACCCCGCCGCCTTGCCGGCCTCATAGACCTCGGTCTGATACGCTTCGGCATCCGCTTTGGGGCCAATCGCTGCCAAGCGCGCGTCGAGGTCGGCGAGCGCCGCCACCTCGCGCGAATCGGGCTTGCGGCGCTGCAGCCCCGGCGCAACGAAATCGCGCGCATAGGCGATCGCGTAGCGCACCAGCCGATCGATCTCGGGATGCGTCGCGGCGCTGGTGCCGGCGAACGAGCGCGCCACATAGCCCCACAGCACCGCCGGATCAGTTGTCCCGGCCACCGTCACGAGATTGAGTAGCAGCCCGAAACTCAGCGGCAGGTCGGGCGCCGGCGGCGCACCGTGGTGGATGTGCCAGACCGGGTTACCCAGCTGCTGGTCGAGGGGCTGCGCGGCGAAATTGCCGATGAAGCTGTAGTAATCGTCAATGGCCTTGGGGATGACGTCGTAATGCAGTCGCTTGGCCTTCTTCGGGTTGGCGTACATGTAGAATGCGAGGCTCTCGGGCGAGCCGTAGTCGAGCCATTGCTCGATGGTCAGGCCATTATTCTTGCTCTTCGAGATCTTCGCGCCCGCGGCATCGAGGAACAACTCGTAGATGAAGCCCGCCGGCGGTTCGGCCCCCAGCAGACGCGCGATCCGGCTCGACAGTGTCACCGAGTCGATCAGGTCCTTGCCCGCCATCTCATAGTCGACCCCGAGCGCCACCCAGCGCATCGCCCAGTCGACCTTCCACTGCAGCTTGACGTGCCCGCCGGTGACCGGCACCGTTACGGTCGCGCCGCTTGCCGGATCGGTGTAGCTGACCGTGCCCGCATCGACGTCACGCGCCGTCAGCGGCACCTGAAGCACCACCCCGGTGCGCGGGCATAGCGGCAGGAACGGCGCATAAGTGGCGCGCCGGTCGGGGCCGAGCGTCGGCAGGATGACGTCGATCACCGCATCGTAGTTCGCCAACACCTTGAGTAAGGTCGCATCGAATCGGCCCGAGCGGTAGCAGTCGGTCGACGACAGGAACTCATAGTCGAAGTCGAAGCCGTCGAGGAATGCCCGCAACCGGGCGTTGTTGTGCGCGCCGAAGCTTGCGTGCGTACCGAACGGATCGGGTACCGCGCTCATGGGCTGCCCGAGATGTGCGTGCAGCATGTCCTGCTGCGGCATCCCCGGCGGCACCTTGCGGAAGCCGTCCATGTCGTCCGAAAACGCGATCAACCGCGTCGGCCGGTCGGACATCGCCTCGAATGCGCGACGCACCATCGTCGTCCGCACGACCTCGCCAAAGGTCCCGATATGCGGCAATCCCGACGGGCCATAACCGGTCTCGAACACCACCGGCCCGCTGCCGGGCCGCGCCAGCAGCTTGCGCGCCTCCTCGAACGGCCACGCCTTCGAGGCGAGCACGGCAGCGTGGAGTTCGGTCACCATCTGCTCTCCCTCCCCAAGTGGGACAGCGGTGCAGCGCGTTCAGGTTGATGGACGCACATCGGCACAGTTCTATTCGCCTTCGACAGTTTCAGTTTTGTTCACATCAACACACGCTATACTTGCTTGCGCATGAACGCCTCCTTGCCATACCGAGCGCTGCTCGCAAACGCTGTCGGTTCGGAATTCGAACATCAGTCTGTCGATCGCGTTGCCGATGGCAGTGTCTTCAGCGATCATCGACGTGATCAGTGTACCAAGCTCACGCCGCAGAAGCGCTGCGGCGAACTGCGTCAGCATGGCATAGTCCTCGCCGCCGATGGCGAATACCGGGTTGAGCCGCCACGCCGGCAACGGCGCGTCGGCGATCCTGCGCAGCGACACGACGAAGCGTGTGTTGAGACCGCTCAGGACGTTCGCCTGGGCATCGAGCAGCAAGTCGGCGGTGCGCTCGGCGCAGACGTCGATGCGCGCCATCAGAACTGGCGGAGCGCTGCCCGCGGTAGCCCCGATATCTCGACCAGCGCATTCGAGACAGTGACGGCAGGGGCGTTATTGCGACGCCATACGCGGTCGCGTGACTCCGCCACATGCTGCCGCAGACCGTCCTCGCAGGCTTGGGAAAGATTGACGCCGAGTGCCTTCGCCGCGCCAACCAATGCACTGTCCAGCGTAATATTGGTCGGCCTTTTTGAAACGACCGATCGTTCCGCAGCAATACGCATCATATACCATTCTGGTGCCAGCATGAATGTACATCCCTCATGCACGTTACCTCTACAAGGATCGGTTCTACCTTGACCGTTCCGCTGCAGCACCACTCCGATCTACCGTATCGCGCGCTGGTCGCAAATCACGCGGGCACCTGGATCGCCGGTCCCGGCGGTTATGTCGCCAGCGTCGAGCGCGGCGCAGCGATGCGCGCCGCGGCCGATACGCCGCTCGTGCTGCTCGGTGCGGTCGTCACCGCCAGTCGTCTCGGGCTGCCCGAGGTTGCCGGGCTCGATCTTCTCGAGCTGTTCGCCTTCATCCACCCTGCCCGCTTCGCCGTGCCGACCGCGCGCGGACTAGCGGCAGCATTGGACCTTGCTCCGCCTGGCGACGGCGCCGCCGAGGCGCGTTTCCTGCTCCAGGCCGCCACCGCAATGCTGGCGACGCTCGGCGATCCGGTGTGGCCAGAGCGCCACGGCGCCTATCAGCTCGCGCAGACGCTGCAGCGGCTGCGCTGGGGCTGGGCGGGCGAGGTCGTCCGGCGCATCGCCAGCCCGTCGCGCCCCGAGCGAACGCTGTTCACGACATTGCCAAAGTGGGAGGACGCCTCGCCGCGCCCGCGCCCGCGCGACGTGGCGCTGCCCGAAGCCGCCGTCGATGCGCGGCTCGACCGGCTGCTCCGGCTCGGGGCCGAGCGCCGCGACGGACAGCGGGCGTTCGCGCATGCCGCGGCGCATGCGTTTCGCCCGCGGACGCTGGCATCGGCCCCGAATGTCGCGCTTGCCGAAGCGGGGACCGGCATCGGCAAGACGCTCGGCTATCTCGCGCCTGCCGCGTTATGGGCCGAGACCGCCGGCGGCACGGTGTGGTTGTCGACCTACACCAAGGCATTGCAGCGCCAGCTCGATCACGAGACCGCGCGCGCCTATCCCGATGCGGCGACCAAACGCCTCAAGGTCGTCGTCCGCAAGGGCCGCGAGAATTACTTGTGCCTGCTCAATCTCGAGGATGCGTTGCAGGGCGGCTTCGGCGGGCGCGCGGCGATCTTTGCGCAGCTGGCGGCGCGCTGGGCCGAGTATAGCCGCGACGGCGACATGGTCGGCGGCGACATGCCCGGCTGGCTTGCGACATTGTTCGGCCGCGCCGCGCTCGCCGGGCTGACCGACCGGCGCGGCGAATGCGTCTACGCCGGCTGCCCGCATTACCGGACCTGCTTCATCGAACGCAGCGCCCGCGCCAGCGCCGGGGCCGACCTCGTCATTGCCAACCACGCGCTGGTTATGCTCAACGCGGTGCGCGGCCGCGCCGAAGGCCAGGCGCTGACCCGCATCGTCTTCGACGAGGGCCATCACCTGTTCGATGCCGCCGATTCGACCTTCGCGGTCGAGCTGTCGGGCGGCGAGGCGATCGAGCTACGCCGCTGGATCCTCGGCCCCGAGCGCACGGCGCGCGGGCGCCGCCGCGGGCTGAGCGCACGGCTCTCGGACCTCGTCAGCTACGACGATGCAGGGGCGCTCGCACTGCAAGCCGCGAGCGACGCGGCACGGGCGCTGCCGTCGGACGACTGGCGAGCGCGGCTGATCGCGGGCGAGCCCTACGGCCCGGTCGAGCGGTTGCTCGCGGCGGTGCGCGATCAGGTCTACGCGCGCGCTCACGCCAGCGAGGCCGGCTACAGCCTCGAAACCGAGATCGCCGAGGTCGAGGCCCCGGTGATCGAAGCTGCCGCGGCGGCAGCGCGCGCGTTCGAAGCGCTGGCGCAGCCGCTTGCGGCACTCGAGGCTCGGTTGGTCGCGGTGCTCGACGATACGCCCGACTGGCTCGACGGCTCGGCGCGGGCACGCGTCGAGGGGGCGGCGGCGGGGTTGCGGCTACGCTGTCAGCTACTCGGCGCATGGGGAGCGCTGCTGGCGCGGCTCGGCGGTCCGGCCGACCCCGACTTCATCGACTGGTTTGCCGTCATCCGCGTCGAGGCGCGCGAACTCGACGTCGGCATCCACCGCCATTGGCTCGACCCGACGCGGCCGTTTGCCAAGGCGGTGCTAGAACCCGCGCACGGCGTGCTAGTGACCTCGGCGACGCTGCGTTCGCGGCGCCCGGCAACCGCCGACGAGTCCGATGCCGACTGGCACGATTCGGAACTGCGCACCGGCGTTACGCACCTCGCGCTGCCGCCGACGCGGTTCGCGGTCGACAGCCCATTCGACTATGCTGCCAACTCGCGCGTGCTGATCGTCACCGATCTCAAGCGCGGCGACCTGCCCGCGCTCGCCGTCGCCTATCGCCGCCTGATCGAGGCGGCGGGCGGCGGCACGCTCGGGCTGTTCACCGCGATCAGCCGGCTACGCGCGGTCCAAGCGCGCATCGCCGACGGGCTCGCCGCCAAGGGCCTGCCGCTCTACGCGCAGCATGTCGACCCGATCGACACCGGCACGCTCGTCGACATCTTCCGCGCCGAGCCCAACGCCAGCCTGCTCGGTACCGACGCGCTGCGCGACGGTGTCGACGTCCCCGGCGACTCGCTGCGGCTGGTGGTGATGGAAGGCGTGCCGTGGCCGCGCCCGACGGTACTCCACGCGGCACGCCGCGCCGCGTTCGGCGGCACGGCGTACGACGACCTGATCACCATGGGGCGGCTGGCGCAGGCTTTCGGTCGCCTGATCCGCCGCGCCAGCGACCGCGGCGCGTTCGTGCTCATCGGACCCGCGGTGCCGTCGCGGCTGCTGGGTGCGTTTCCGGCGGGGACACGGATCGAGCGGGTGACGCTCGATGTCGCGGTAGCGTCGGTCGTCAAGGAACGCGCGCTGTCGGAAGCGGGGCTGAGCGAGACAGGAGATTCACGCGGTAAGCTGGCGACCCCCACCCCGGCCCTTCTCGCAAGGGGGAGGGAGCAGTAAGTATCGTTCCCGCAAGAGGCGAACCTCTTTCTGCTCCCTCCCCTCGCGGCGATGGCTAGGATGGGGATAATCTCACCCCTGAGGCACAAGTGTATGTTAACAAAAGTGCTGATAAGGTCATATCGAACAATTATACCAATCGTCTAATGCCCTGACACGTTTGCCCAATTTCGTGTTGCGATTGAGGTGATGGTTTCTGGCTCGCTGACGAGTTTGTTCCAAGCGGCGCAGCAAGCATCGACGATGGCGTCGATGTTGTCCCAAATCTTGAAGCTGAGTTCGTTTTGGCGGAGATATTGCC
>JAYTHJ010000168.1:0-4648 GCA_043732725.1 Sphingomonadaceae bacterium
GTCAGTACCCACGACGCTGACACCGCACTGGTCCACGAATGCCTGAAGCCGCTGCTGACGCTCGACCAGTGGGAGCATGCTTACGATCTCGACCACCAGAAGCTGCGGTCGGGTTCGTCGACGCGTATCTGGCGCGCATGATCAACTGGGACTTCGCGGCGCAGAACTACGCCGCAGCTGCGTAAGCCTCGCCGTCTCGGGCCTTAAACCCTCCTCGTCTGCGGGAAGGGACGCCGCTCTTGCGGTGGAAGGGCAGTCGCCATCAGGTGACACCAGCCCGGCACCGCGCCTCCACCACGCCAGGCGGCGCGGTTCCCCTTCCCGCGCAGGCGCAGGGGGGCTCTGAGCTATTTCGACTCGAGCGAATGCCGAGTCATGATAGGCGTCTGCGCGAGTGCGAACAGCACCGTCGCCGCGGTCACGCCCCAGACCTTGAACGCGACATAATGATCGTCGGTCAGCTGCCGCCGCAGTACCTCATTTGCCGCCGCTAGCGCGATGAAGAAGACGATCCAGTTGCGCGTCAGCTTGCGCCAGCCGTGCGCGTCGAGATCGGGAAACGCTTCGCCGAGCACGGTCTTGAGGAGCGGGCGGCCAGTCGCCATGCCGAACACCAGTACGCTCGCGAACAGCAGGTAGATCACGGTCATCTTGATCTTGATGAACGACGCATCCTGAAAATATAGCGTCGCCGAGCCGAACACCGTCACGACTGCCGCGGTAAACCACAGCATCGGCGACACCCGCCCGAGCTTCCAGCGTGACACGATAACCGCGACGACGATCGCGACCATAAATGCCGCCGTGGCAACGATGATGTTCTTGACCTCGGGTGCCATGCCGGCGCGCACCAGCAGCGGGTGCAGCCGGTCGCCAAAACTGTTGACGACGAAGAACGTCAGGAGCGGGCCATAATCGACCGCCAACTTGACGGTGGAAGACGGCGGCGGTGATTTCGGCATCGTTGCCTCGGGTGGCAACAGCGGCGGGCGGATGGCGGGGGTAGACATCGCGCCGCTGGTAGCATCGTGCGGCGGCGATGGGTAGGGTTGCGCCCGATGATCGCCCCGCCACCTCTACCAGCATCCGCCTGTCTGCGGGTCGCCGATCTCGCCTGCGAGCGCGGTGGGCGCGAGGTATTCAGTGGTGTCGATTTCACGCTGTCTCCCGGCGAGGCGCTGCAGCTCGAAGGCCGCAACGGCGCGGGCAAGTCGAGCTTGCTGCGGCTGCTTGCCGGGCTGCTCGAGCCCGCGGCGGGGCGCATCGACAACCCGTTCGAGGTCGCGTGGGCCGGCCACGAGGTG
This sequence comes from Sphingomonadaceae bacterium, assembly GCA_043732725.1. Lineage (GTDB taxonomy): Bacteria > Pseudomonadota > Alphaproteobacteria > Sphingomonadales > Sphingomonadaceae > Polymorphobacter_B. The sequence continues at coordinate 1,305 of JAYTHJ010000168.1, forward strand.
GCGCTCAAGGCCGGCGTTACACTCGCCGCCGAACTGGGTTACTGGGCGCGGCTCGACGGGGCTGCGCCGGATGCGGTCGTGGCGGCGCTGGCACGCTTCGACCTCGGAGCGTTGGCCGATGTCCCGTGCGGTATCCTGTCGAGCGGCCAGCGGCGGCGCGCGGCGCTGGCCCGCGCCAGCTTATCGGGGGCGGCGTTGTGGCTGCTCGACGAGCCGTCGGTCGGGCTCGATACCGCCGCCCGGGCGCGACTGGGTGAGGTACTTGCCGTTCACCGCGCCGGCGGCGGACTGGTGATCGCGGCGACGCATGAGTCGATCGGGCTGACGGATCCGCGTTTCCTCCGGCTCGGGGCCTGAGCTGTGCGGCTTTTCACACTGCTCGTCCGCCGCGATCTGGCGCTGGCGTTGCAGCGGCCCGGCGCACTAGCGCTGCCGGTGCTGTTCTTCGTGCTGGTCGCGGCGCTGTTTCCGTTTGCGGTCGGTCCCGATGCAAAACTACTGGCGCGCATCGCCGCCGGTATCCTGTGGGTCGCGGCGCTGCTCGCGGCGCTGCTGCCGGTCGAAACACTGATCGCGCCCGATTTCGCCGACGGCACGCTCGATCAGGTCGTCAGCCGCGGCATCGCGCTCGAACTCGTCGCGGCGGCGCGGCTGGCGGCGCACTGGCTCGGCTTCGCGCTGCCACTGGTGGCGGCGCTGCCGGTCGCGGGCGTACTACTCGGACTGCCGCTGGGGCAACTCGGGCGACTGGCGCTCGGCCTGCTGGTAGGGACCCCCGGCCTCGCCGGGCTGGCGCTGGTCGCGGCCAGCCTAACCGCGGGCCTGCGCGGCGGCGGCGCGCTCGCGGGGCTGATCGTGCTGCCGCTGGCGCTGCCGGTACTGATCTTCGGCGCGAGTCTGGCGAGCCCCGGCGCGCTGACGCTGCTTGCTGCAAGCAGCCTCGCATTGACCGCGATCGCGCCGTTTGCGGCGGCGGCGGCGCTACGCCTGAACGCCCGCTGACATACAGCGAATTAAGGGTCGTTTCATGGTCGTCGGTCGCGAAAGCTGCGATACGTTCTCAGGTGCAACGTCTATGCAGACGGCTGCGCTGGAGGATATCCGATGAAGCTGCTGACCTTATTTGCTGCCGCCGCGACCCTTGCTGGCGGCTCGCTGCTCGCGGCCGCACCGGCTACCGCGCAGGCCGCTGCGCCCGCCGCCAAGGCGATGAATTACGACTGCACCAAGCTCGGCAACAAGAACAAGGCCGCGTGCAAGAATGCCGCCCCGGCTGCGATGCCCGCGAAGCCGATGGCCGCGGCAAAGACGATGAACTATGATTGCAGCAAGCCGGGCAATAAGACCAAGGCGGCTTGCAAGACCGCTGCGCCAACGATGGCTCCGGCAGCGGCGATGGCGGCCAAGCCGATGGCGGCAGCGCCGGCAGCGATGGCCGCTGCAACCCCAATGTCGGCGAAGACCGGGGTTAAGACCAGTTCGACCGCGACGCGGCCCGGCACGGTCGCCGCGACGTTGAAGAACGGTAAGATCGTGCATTATGACTGCACGCTGGCGGGCAACAAGTCCAAGGTTGCCTGCAAGAAGTAAGCACCTGCCGCCCGGCGCTTGATGGAGCGCTGGGCGGTCCGTCACCAAGGACGAGGACCTGCAGCGATGTCGCAACCCGGCTACAAAGTTGCCGTCGTTGCTGCTACATTGAAAGTCATGCATCGCTTCGCCAATCCCGCGCGCTTCCTGCGGATCGCCCGGGCACTTACCCCGGTGCTGGCGCTGAGCGGGTTGGCGCTGACCGCACTCGGGTTGTGGATCGGATTGCTCGCATCGCCGCCCGACTATCAGCAGGGCGATAGCGTCCGAATTATGTACGTCCATGTGCCCGCCGCATGGCTCGGCTCGGGCGGTTATCTGGCGCTGGCGCTGGCGAGCGCGGCGGCGCTGGTCTGGCGGCATCCGCTTGCCGACGTCGCGGCGCGCGCCATCGCCCCGGTCGGCGCGCTGTTCACGGCGATCTGCCTCGTCACCGGCTCGCTGTGGGGACGGCCGACGTGGGGAACCTATTGGGTGTGGGACGCGCGGCTGACGTCAATGCTGGTGCTGCTGTTTCTGTATCTCGGCTATCTCGCGCTGAGCGACGCCGAGGCGAACCACGGCGGCGAGCGCGGTCGTGGTGCGGCAATCCTCGCGCTGGTTGGGCTGGTCGACCTGCCGATCATCAAATATTCGGTCCAGTGGTGGAACACGCTGCATCAGGGCCCGAGCATAACCCTCGCCGGATCGGCGATCGCGCCCGCGATGCTGCGGCCGTTGCTGCTGTCGCTCGCCGGTTTTACGCTAATATTCGCCGCGACCGTGCTGATGCGGATGCGGACCATGCTCGCCCAGCAGCAAGTCGGCGCGCGCGCGCGGCGGCTGGCGGAGGCGCACGCGTGACGCACGGCGAGTTCATCTACCCGAGCTACGTCCTCACCATCGCCGGCCTGATCGGCGTGCTGGTATTGAGTTGGCTCGGCATGCGCCGCGCCGAACGCGCCGCGGCCGAACTTCGCGAGCGGCGGCGGCGTTGACGGGCTGCCGCCTATGTTAGCGGCAACGCGCCCGAAGCGGCTCAAGCCCAAGCATCAGCGGCTGGTGCTGCTGTGCGCCGCGCTGGTCGCGCTGGGTAGCGCGACCGCGTTGGCGCTGACGACGCTCGGCAGCAAGGCGACATATTTCTACGCGCCGAGCGATGTCTTCGCGCATGCGCCGGGGCCGGGCGAAGCGATCCGCCTTGGTGGGCTCGTCGAGCGCGGCACCGTCGCCAAGCTGCCCGACGGGTTGACGGTCGCCTTCCGCGTCACCGACAACGCCCGCGACGTGCCGGTTCACTATACCGGCATCGTCCCTGACCTGTTCCGCGAGGGTCAGGGCGTCATCGCCGAGGGCCGCTTCGACCCGGGTGGCACTTTCATCGCCGACACTGTCCTTGCTAAGCATGACGAGAAGTATATGCCGCCCGAGGTCGCCGGATCGCTTCACAAGGTCTTGAGCCGCGTCGAGTGAGCGCTGCGTGGCTGCCACGCGGCATCGGTCGGGTCGGTTTCGCGGCGCTGGCGCTCGCCGCCGGGCTGCTGATCTGGCAGCGTGCGGGCGATCGGCCGTTACGGCCGCCGACACCCCGCGACCCGGTGCTCGGGCGAATGCTGATACTGAGCGCCATGACGCCGCTGCCCGGACGCAGCGAGCCGCCTACTGCGCAACACCCGGCGCGGCCGCACCTCGTCAACCTGTTCGCGTCGTGGTGCATCCCCTGCCGCGTCGAGGCCCCGGTGCTGGCATCGCTGGCGGCGCAAGGGGTTCGGATC
>JAYTHJ010000169.1:0-4624 GCA_043732725.1 Sphingomonadaceae bacterium
CCACCGAGGTGGAATCGCACGTCGACCGCGAGATCGCGGCGGCGGCCGGCGCGTCGCGACTCAGTTGCTTCGAGCTGGTCTTCGCCGCGCAGATCGTCGCCGCTGGCGGCGAGGAAGAGACGCCGCCGGTGGAGCAGGCCGAACTGCCGAACATAGCCGTCGTGCTGAAGATCGAGCCACGCGCCCTCCTCGCTCTCCTGCCGATTGGCGAGCACCTCCTCGACCCCCGTGCCGAGCGCGCCATCGCTCCGGATACGCGTCGAGCTGGTGTTGGCCAGCACCAACGTCGAGTGCGCCGCGGTGGTACGCAATCCCGTCGCCAGTTCGAGCGGCAGCGGCCTGGGCAGCCGGTCGCTGCCGCCGCAATTGACCACCAGCCGGTGCGGCCCATCGGACAGCTCGAACGCCAGCGTCCCGGCATGCGCGGCGGCGGCGGCACGCGCCACCGGCGGCGGACCGGCATCGGCGACGAGGATGCAGCGCCCCGCCGTTAGCCGCTGAAAGCCCGACACCCCGGCTCCGCGCGGCGGCCGTGCCATCGCGCCCGACAGCTCCAGCGCGCGCTCGACCCGGGCCGGCCGGCAGCAACTGCCGCCGTGCCACGCGCCGAGCGCGCCGTCGCCCATCGTCACGCCCTTCAACGCCGGGACCAGCCGCGCGATCGCGCTCTCCAGCGCGGCGGTTACCGGCACGGTGCGCGCGGTGTAGCTTGCCTGCACCAGCAGCAGCAGTTCGAGCAGCTCGAGCTGACCCAGCGGCGAGCGGCTGACCAGCCCGCCGTCGGTCATCACCACCGCCTCGAGCGCCCGGCCGAGCAGCGTCTCGCCGCGCCCCAGCCGCGCGTCGCCGCCGGGGATCAGCAGCCCGGCGACGACGAGCCCGGCGGCCGCAGTAATTCGTGATGGACCATCGGGCAGCTTGTCGATAGCGCGGTCGAGATGCCGCGCCGAGCGCGCCATGACGTTCAACACCGCCGAGCGGTAGACGAGATCGCTCGACGACAGGATGTACGGCGCATACGCCGTCCAGTACAACAGCCGGGAGCCAACGAGATCGGCGCGCCAGACCGCCGCGTCATATTCGGCGAAGTCGGCGAGCCAGCGCGCCATCAGCGGCTCGGCGGCGCGAGCGCCGGCGCTGCGGTCGGTAGCGGCGGCAAGGTCGCGCAGCCACGCGAAGCCGTTGACCCAGTCGCGCCATGCCGCAGGTGCCGCCGGATCATCGAAGCGCACGGTGCGCGACGGCGCGTTATGCCCGGCATGGACCAGCCGCCCGGCGATCAGGCGCTCGCCGACGCTGGCGTCGCCGCAAAAGGGGTCGACCGGCGCCGCCAGCAGCTTGAGTGGGAAGCGCCCGCGCAAACGGATGCGGTGCAGCGCGGTCGCATAGCCGATGCGGCGCAGCCCGGCGGTAAAGCGCTCGCCGAGCGTCAGCCCCTTGTCGCCGCCATCCGCCCGGGTGCGGCGCTCGGCCGAGCTAACGGCGGGCGCCGGCCTGCCGGGGTACGGCGGCGGGGCTTCGCCCGAGGCGCTCATCAGCCGCGCAGGCCCGCGATGTTCGCCGCGTACTGCTCGGGTCCGCCGCGGAACGTCGCGGTCCCGGCGACGAGCACATCGGCACCGGCCCCGATCGCCAGCCGCGCGGTGTCGACGTCGATACCGCCGTCGACTTCGAGGTCTATGACCTTGCCGGTGGCGTCGATCGCCTTGCGCAAGGCCTCGATCTTGCGCAGCTGGCCACTGATGAAGCGCTGCCCGCCGAAGCCCGGATTGACGCTCATCACCAGCACGAGGTCGACATCCTCGAGCACATAGTCGAGCAGCTTGGCGGGCGTCGCGGGGTTGAGCGCGACGCCGGCGCGGACGCCGAGCGCCTTGATGCGCTGCAAGGTGCGATGCAGGTGCGGTCCCGCCTCGGAATGGACGGTGAGGATATCGGCGCCGGCCTCGACGAACGCTTCGAGGTATGCGTCGACCGGCGAAATCATCAGGTGGACGTCGAACGGCAAGCGGCTGTGCGGGCGCACGGCCTTGACGATCAGCGGCCCGATGCTGATGTTGGGAACGAAATGCCCGTCCATGACGTCGACATGGATGTAGTCGGCTCCGGCGGCTTCGAGCGCGCGCACCTCGTCGCCGAGGCGCGCGAAGTCGGCGGACAGGATCGACGGCGCGATGCGTACCTGGTGCTGCATACGAGCCGCCTAGCAGGATGCGACGCAAGCCGGAAGGCTGCCGCTAGTCGTTCCGCAGCCGGACGATAAAGAAGCCGTCGAGCCCACCGTGGGCCGCAAGCTGCCCGGGCAGCGTCCGCACCCAGCCATACGGGCTCGACGCGAGGCCGGGCGGCAGCTCGTCGGCGCACACCGGGTCGATACGCAGCTGCGGCGTGCGAGCCTGCAATGCCGCCAGCTGCGCCTCGCCTTCGCGCGGGTCGAGGCTACACGTCGCGTAGACCAGCCGCCCGCCGGGTGCGAGCATCGCCAACGCGCGATCGAGCAGCGCCGACTGCAGCGCCAGCACCGGCGTGAGATCGCGGCTGCCCTTGAGGTGCAGTACGTCGGGATGCCGCCGAAACACGCCGGTCGCCGAGCACGGCGCATCGAGCAGCAGCGCGTCGAAGCGCTCGGCGGTCGTCCAGTCGAGCGCATCGACGGCGATTACGGTCGCGCGCAGCCCGGTGCGAGCGAGGTTGTCGCGCACCCGGTCGAGCCGCGTGTCGGACTGGTCGAGCGCGGTCACCGTCGCGCCGGTCGCGGCGAGCTGGAGGGTCTTGCCGCCGGGCGCCGCGCACAGGTCGAGGACCCGCTCGCCGGGCTGGGCGCGAAGAAGCCTCGCCGGCAGGCTGGCGGCGAGGTCCTGCACCCACCACGCGCCCTCACCGAAGCCGGGCAGCTCGATCAGCGGGCCCTGCCGCGGGATACGGATATGCCCCGGCGCGAGTGACATGCCGCCAAGCTCGGCTGTCCAGTGCGCGGTCTCGGCCGCGTCGCGCAGCGTCAGGTCGGTCGCGGGTTCGCTGGCGAAGCCGCGCGCCGCGGCGGCCGCGACATCGCCGCCCCAATCGGCGGTCCAGCGCATCCCGAACGGCGCCGGCAGCGTCGGTAACTCCGGCAGAGCTGCGCCTTCGCGCAGCAGCCGCGACAGCACCGCGTGCGTCAACCGCCGCGGACCGCCTTCGGTCAGCGCCAGCGTCGTCGCGACCATCGCATGCGGCGGCGTTCCCAGCAGCAAATGCCCCGCCAGCCCGATACGCAGCGCCATGCGGGCGCGCGCGTCATCGGGCAGCGGGCGCGGCGTCGCGCTGTCGATCAGCGCATCCAGATCGGTCAGCCAGCGCAGCACGCCGCTGGCCAGACTGCGCGCCAGCGCCCGGTCATCGCCGCGCTCGATGCCTTTAAGCGCGCTCTCGAGGGAGCCGTCGAGCGACCGGCCTTGCTGGAGCACATTGGTCAGCAGCCGCAGCGCGCCGCGGCGGGCTGCGGTGCCGGGCGGATCAGCGTCATGCGATTGCGTGGGGCTGCGCTTGCGGCTGTGCCCAGCCGTGCTCATGGCAGAACGACCTGACGGATGGCGCGTCCCGAGGCGAGTTCGTCGAACATCCGGTTGATGTCCGACAGCGGGCCAACCGACGTCAGCAGCCGCTCGATCGGCAAGCGGCCGCGCTGCCAAAGCGCGATATAGCGTGGGATGTCGCGGGCCGGGATTGCCGAGCCCATGTAGCTGCCGATCAGCGTCTTGCCGTCGGCGACCAGCGAGATCGCCGGGAGGCTCAGCTGCTCGGTCGGGTTGGGCAGCCCGACGGTGACGGTCCGCCCGCCGCGGCGCGTGACACGGTAGGCCTCAGCAAGCACGCTGGCCCTCCCAACGGTCTCGATCGCGACATCGGCGCCGCTGCGGGTCAGCGCGGCGACGGTCGCGGCGGCGTCGTCGGGCGCGACGGCGGCGGCAGCTCCGAGTTCGAGCGCCAGCGCGCGTTTGGCGGCGATCGGGTCGACCGCGATCACGGGCTCGGCCCCGCTCGCCAACGCGCCGAGCAGCGCCGCCAGCCCGACGCCGCCGAGCCCGTAGACCACGACGCTTTCGCCCAGCCGGACTCGCGCGCTGTTCACCACCGCGCCGACGCCGGTCAGCACCGCGCAGCCGAACAGCGCCGCGATCTCGGGCGGGATACCCGCATCGATCTTGACCGCCGAGCGCGCGTCGATCACCGCATGGCTGGCGAATGCCGAGACGCCGAGGTGGTGGTGGACCGGCGCGCCACGCTCACTCAGCCGATAATCGCCGCGCAGCAGTACGCCGGCACCGTTCGCCACAGCGGCGGGAGCGCACAGATAGCCTTCGCCGCTGGCGCAGGCGACGCAGCCGCCGCAGGCGGGCAGGAACGCCAGCACGACCCGGTCGCCGGCGGCGAAGGCGCTCGAGCCGCCGGCTTCGAGCACGGTCGCCGCCGCTTCATGCCCAAGTGCCATCGGCAGCGGCCGCAGCCGGTCGCCGTTGATCACCGAGAGATCCGAGTGGCACAGCCCGGCGCCATCGATTCTGATGAGAAGTTCACCATCGCGCGGTGGGGCGAGTTCGAGCTCGGCAAGCCGCAGCGGACGCGATGTCGCATAAGGGGGTAG
>JAYTHJ010000170.1:0-4595 GCA_043732725.1 Sphingomonadaceae bacterium
TCGACGACACGCACCGCGGCATCCGAATCAGGCTTAGCAATATCGTTGTACTGGCTTTGCATGTCGGCACGCGATTTCGGTGACCACCGGACTCCGGTCACCGCGCCTTCATTGCGGCAGCATCTTCAGCGCGCATCGCCTGAATATCAGCTGTAATGACAGAATGTTCGACGAACTCACCCCGATCTAATTCGTCGATGCCCCTCTGCAGGAAGGCGCGGTAGCGCGCCTCGTCCATCGGTTCGAGGCTGTTTGTCGCGTGCTCCTGGTCCATGATCGGTTGAGCCTTGGTCGCCATCGCGTCGTGCTCCTCAGACGCTTGCAGCGCCACTATTGGGAATATAACGCGTCTATCGACCTCGCGCTACCGCCGCCGGTTCGCTCAGCTCCTGACCTGCCCCGTCCCGCGCACGACATTCTTGTACGTCGTCAGTCCCTCGAGTGCGACCGGGCCGCGGGCGTGTAAGCGGCCCGTGGCGATGCCGATCTCGGCCCCGAAGCCGAACTCGCCGCCGTCGGCGAACTGCGTCGAGGCATTGTGTAGCACGATGGCGCTATCGACCTCGGCGAGGAAGCGAGCGGCGGCGGCGGGGTCCTCGGCGACGATCGCGTCGGTGTGGTGCGAGCCGTGCGCGGCGATATGGTCGATCGCACCGCCGACGCCGTCGACGAGCGCCACGGCGATGATTGCATCGAGGTACTCGGTATCCCAATCGCTGCCGGCGGCGGCAATCAGGCGAGCATCGAACGCCCGTAGTTCAGGTGTCGTCCGCACCTCGCAGCCTCCGTCGAGCAGCGCGATGAGCAGCGCGCCGGGGTCGGCATAGCCGCGGTCGATCAGCAATGTCTCCGTCGCGCCGCAGACGCCGGTACGGCGCAGTTTCGAGTCGAGCACGATGGCTCGCGCCTTCACTGGATCGGCCGACGCATCGACAAAGACGTGGTTGATGCCGTCGAGATGCGCCAGCACAGGGACGCGCGCTTCGGTCTGGACGCGCGCCACCAGCCCCTTGCCGCCGCGCGGAATCAGCACGTCGATCAGACCGTGTGCGGTCAGCATCGCGCCGACCAGCGCGCGGTCGGTGCCGCTGACCAACTGGACCGAATCGGCGGAAAGACCTGCCGCGGCGATGCCCGCGATCAGTGCCGCGTGCACGGCGTGATTGGAGCGCGCCGCCTCCGAGCCGCCGCGCAGAATACAGGCGTTGCCCGCCATCAGGCACAGCGCTCCGGCATCGGCGGTGACGTTGGGGCGGCTCTCGTAGATGATGCCGATGACGCCGAGCGGTACGCGGACACGCTCGAACCACAAGCCGTTGGGAGTCGTCCACGCGTCGATCTGGCGGCCGACCGGATCGGGTAACGCGGCGACGGTGTCGAGTCCGGCGGCGATCGCGTCGACGCGCGCCGGGGTTAGCAGCAGTCGGTCGCGGAGCGCGGCGGACAACGTACCTGCCGCGGCCATGTCGCGGGCGTTCGCAGCGAGAATCTCATCGGAGGCAGCGCGAATGGCTTTGGCGGCAGCGTGCAGCGCCGCCGCCTTGGTCGCGGTCGGCGTCTGCGCCAGTGCTGCCGCAGCCCGGCGCGCCGCCCGGCCCATGCCAGCGATAATAACTGCGGCGGTCGGGATGCTATCGCCGGTAATCTCGATTGCCGCTCCCGGCAACGTAGCAGTCTCAACCAGCGGCACTGCATCGGCCTCCGCGACGCTCACACCAGCACCAGATGATCGCGGTGGATCAGCGCCGCGCGCGGGGCATAGCCGAGCAGTACCGCTTGCGCGTCATTGCGCTTGCCGATGATGCGCGCCGCGTCGGCGGCATCGTAGCTGACCAGCCCGCGGGCGCAGGGGCCGTCCGCGCCGACGACCTCGACCGCATCACCGCGACCGAAACTGCCTTCGATGCGGATGGCCCCGGCGGCCAGCAAGCTTTTGCCCTGACGTAAGGCGCCTACCGCGCCGTCGTCGACGAAGATTCGTCCAGCGACGGTCAGCCGTCCCGCCAGCCACGCTTTCTTCGCGCGCTCGCCGTCGCCGCCGGTGAAGATAGTGCCGTGTCCGGTCGCGGCGAACCGCGCCAGCGGCCGGTCGACGCGGCCATCGACGATGGCGAGGTGGATTCCCGCCGCTTGTGCGATCCTCGCCGCCTGCAGCTTGGCGACCATGCCGCCGGTTCCAAGCCCCGAGCCGCTGGTCACGGAAGCCATGGCCTCGATGCGGCTATCGACGCTGCCCACCGAGTCGATCAATGCTGCTGCCGGATCGCTGGCCGGGTCGGCGGTGTAGAGCCCGTCGACATCGGACAGCAGAATCACCGCCGTCGCCCGCGCCGCCTGCGCCGCGCGCGCCGCCAGCCGGTCGTTATCGCCGAAGCGGATCTCGGCGGTCGCAACGCTATCATTCTCGTTGAGCACCGGCACGACGCCGAGCGCCAGCAGCCGGTCGAGCGTCGCGGCAACGTTCAGATAGCGCCGCCGGTCTTCGAGGTCACCGAGCGTCAGCAGAATCTGCGCCGCCTGGATGCCGCGCGCCGCGAGCAACTCGGCATAGCAGCCGCTGAGCACGATCTGCCCGCAAGCTGCCGCCGCCTGCGCATCCTCGAGGTTGGCACGGCCGCCCTTGGCAAGACCGAGCCGCCGCGCCCCCAGCGCGATCGCGCCCGATGAGACGATGACGACGGCTTGGCCTGCCGTGTGCCGTTCGGCGACATCGTCGAGGACGCCTGCCAGCCAGTCGCGGCGCAGTTCGCCGCCGGGGGCGACCAGCAACGACGAGCCAACCTTTACCACCAGTCGCGGGCAACCTGTCGGGCTAAATGCATCAGTGCGCTGGCTCAGACGAACGGCGTCCACGCAACGTCCTTCGCGCCCGTCGCCTTGGCGCGGCCGACCGCCTCGACCAACCGGTCGAGTACGGCATCGAGCCCGCTGCGTGTCGCCGCCGACAGCAGGAACACCGGCGCGCCGGTCGCCTTCGCCAGCGCCTTCTGCCGCTTCGCCAGCAGCTTGGGCTCGACGAGGTCGCACTTGCTCAGCGCGACGATCTCGTCCTTGTCCTCGAGCCCCGCGCCATAGGCATCGAGTTCACCGCGGACGATGCGGTAGTTTTCGACCGGATCGTCGGCATCGGCGTCGACCAGATGCAGCAGGATACGGCAGCGCTCGATATGGCCGAGGAAGCGGTCGCCAATACCGACGCCGTCGGCCGCGCCCTCAATCAGCCCGGGGATGTCGGCGAGCACGAACTCCTGGCCCTTGTGGCCGACGACGCCGAGCTGCGGCTTCAGCGTCGTGAACGGATAGGCGCCGATCTTGGCGTGGGCGTTGGTGATCGCGTTTAGCAAGGTCGACTTGCCGGCGTTGGGCATGCCGAGCAGTCCGGCATCGGCGATCAGCTTGAGCCGCAGCCATACCCACAGCTCGCCGCCGGGCTCGCCGGGAGTGAACTCGCGCGGCGCGCGGTTGGTCGAGCTCTTGAAGAAGGCGTTGCCCTTGCCGCCGTGCCCGCCGTTGAGCAGCACCAGGCGCTGGCCGATCGCGGTGAAGTCGGCGAGCATGGTGTCGCGCTCATCGTCGAAGACCTGTGTGCCGAGCGGGACCTTGATGTGGAGGTCGTTGGCCCCCGCACCAGTGCGGTCGCGGCCCATGCCGTGCTGGCCGCGCCCGGCCTTAAAGTGCTGCGAGTAGCGGAAGTCGATCAGCGTGTTGAGACCCGCGACGCTCTCGAAGATGACATTACCGCCGCGACCGCCGTCACCACCGTCGGGACCGCCGAACTCCTCGTACTTCTCGCGCCGAAACGATACCGCGCCGTCGCCGCCGGCACCCGAGCGCAGGTAGATCTTGGCTTGGTCGAGAAACTTCATGGCTGCCTATGTGGCGCACGCGCCGATGTTTTGCCAGTCCGGCGATGGTGCCGACGCTGCAACGCAAAACGGAGCCGCGTTGGCGACTCCCTTTTAGCTCTTGCGATTGCGCAAGGACTATTCGGCAGCGATCGCCATCGGCTCAACGACGCGAGCGACCGGCGCATCAATGCTGACATATTTACGGCCCTGACGACCGTCGTGAAATACGACGATGCCGTCGTTGAGCGCGAACAGCGTGTGGTCACGGCCGAGCCCGACGTTGCGGCCCGGATAGACGCGGGTGCCGCGCTGCCGGATAATGATGCTGCCGCCAGTCGCAGCCTGCCCGCCGAACAGCTTGACGCCGAGACGACGTCCCGCGGAGTCGCGACCGTTGCGCGATGAACCGCCAGCTTTCTTATGTGCCATTTTCTATGCTCTCGCTTAGCCGACGCTGACGATTTTGAGCACCGTCAGCTGCTGACGATGGCCGTTCTTGCGGCGGTAGTTGTGACGGCGGCGCTTCTTGAAGATGATGACCTTGTCACCCTTCGTCTGCGCGACGATTTCGGCCGTGACGCCGCCATCGGTCAGCACCCCGGCCTCGCCGAGCATCAGCGTCTCCAACGTAACAGTGTCGCCCGCCTCGCCTTCGAGCCTCTCGACGATTATCTTATCGTCGGCGGCAACCCGATACTGCTTGCCGCCCGTGCGCACTACTGCGAACATCGTGGTGAACCTTAGGTC
>JAYTHJ010000171.1:0-4584 GCA_043732725.1 Sphingomonadaceae bacterium
TAGCCCGGCGGCGGCGAGCTGCGCCACGAGGAAACCTTCGAGATCGAACTGCCGGTGGCCGGTGCGCCCGCCGCCGAAGAAGCGGTCGTGCGCGGAATCGACGGCAGTGAAGCGTGCGGCGAAGGCGTCGTCGACCTCGTAGCTGCGCGCCGCGATGCACGGCCCGATGGCGGCGGTGATATGCTCTCGTCGCGCGCCGAGTTGCTCCATTGCGGCGATCGTCGCGGTGCAGACGCCGTACAGTGCGCCGCGCCAGCCGGCATGAGTGGCGCCGACGACGCCCGCAGCGGTGTCGGCGAACAGCACTGGGGCGCAATCGGCGGTGAGGATGCCGAGCGCGACGCCGGGTCGGTCGGTGACCATGCCGTCGGCGCGCGGGCGCTGATCGGGACTGGCGTTGTCGGCGCCCGGAGCGGTGATCGTGACAACCTCTGCGCTGTGGACCTGATGCAACGTGACCAGCGCCGCGCCGGGTGCGACTGCCGCTATCGCGCGGCCGCGATTCGCCGTGACGAGCGCCGCATCGTCGGACGAACCAAGGCCGACGTTGAGGCTGGCATAAATCCCGCCCGAGACGCCGCCCTCGCGCCCGAGGAAACCGTGGCGCGTGCCGGCGAGCGCAGCCGAGGTGACGACGCGGATGGTCACAGGTCGAGCCGGCAGATGATGTCTTCGTCGGCTTGGTCGCCAACCATATAATGATAAGGCCCGACCTCGACGAAACCGTAGCGCGCATAAAAGGCCCGGGCACGCGGGTTATCGGTGAACACCGACAGATAGAGGTCGGCGGCCCCGCGTTGGCGAGCGGTCATGATCACCCAGTCCATCAGCATACGCGCGACACCAGCGCCGTGGTGTCTGCGGTAGACGTAAAGCTGGCGCAATTCGATGGCGACCCGACCCGTCGGCGGAAACGGCAGCGCCGGCGGCCCGAGCTTGGCGAAACCGATGATGGCGCCATCGTCTTCAGCGAAGCGCACCGTGAAGGCAGGATCGGCAAGCTCTTGTGCGTGAACGGCGTCGGTCCGCTCGCTGAGAAAGCGCCTGAGGTTGGCTTCGGAGTAGAGAGGGGCGAAGGTCTCGACGAAGGTGGCATTGACGACTTCGGTCATCGCAGCCGCATCGGCGGGAACGGCGTCACGGTAGGTGATCATCCTGCAAACCCCGCCGGTGCGGGCCAGTCGCGCCCGGTTAACGCCAGCACCTTGAACAAGCTGCCCATCGCGTTGGGCGCGGTCAGCCGCGCGGCTCCGGCGTGCAGCGACTCGGCTTGCCCCGGTGTGGCGCGGCCGGCGAGCGCTTTAGTGCGCTCCCGAATGCCCATCGCGTTCAGCCAATTGCCCTGTTCGACGGGACCGAAAGCCGACACCCCTGCCCGTTCGGCCGCCACAGCCAGCGCGGTGAAGTCGACGTGCGCGGTCAGATCGACTTCGCCCGGCGTGTCGAACGGGTCGGCAAATGCGTTCGCCCGCACCGCTTGCAGCGTATCGCCGGTTACCGGCCCAGCATGGCCGTAGTCGATGGTCAGCGCCGCGCCGCCGTGTGCCCGCAGCCGAGAGCCGATCTCGGCGGCAATGGCAGTGCTGGCAGCCGAAACCTCGACGACACTGCCGATCGGTGCCTGCCATAGCGCTCCCGGAACCAGCGCTTCGGTAGGGGCGCTGCCAGCGACCGGCGCGAACCGGCCGCCGTCGTAGCCGACCAGCCGCTCGCGCCAGCCGGCAGCGGTGCGGACGAACTGGCGGACCGGCAACGCGTCGAAGAACTCGTTGGCGACCAGCAGCAGCGGCGCGTCGTCGGGCACTTCGGCCAACGTCGCGTGCCACTGCGCATCTGGCATCCGCGCGGCTTGCGCCGACCGGAACACCGGGCTGGTCTCGACGAAGTGCACGGCTGCTGCCGCCGCGAACCCGGTTAGCCTCGCGGTCGCGCGCCGCAGGTCGCCCATCAGCGTGCCACGCCCCGGGCCGAGCTCGACCAGCAGCACCCGCGCCGGGGCCCCGGCGCGGACCCACTGATCGGCGAACCACGCCCCGATCAGCTCGCCGAACACCTGCGAAACTTCAGGCGCGGTGGTAAAGTCGCTGCCGAGCGGGTCGCGGGTGATGTAATAACCATGCTCGGGGTGGCCGAGGCACAGTGCCATCCACTGCGCCACCGGCATAGGTCCGGTCGCCTCGATCCGCCGCGCCAGCAGCCGTGCCAGCGGGCTCACCCCGGCTGGTGATCGGTGATGCTGGCGGGCAGTCGCGATGCCCGTCCGGCGCTGGTGGCAATCAGGTAAAGTCCGCCGACGAGCATTGGCAGGCAAAGCGTTTGCCCCATGCTCAAGCCCGTCGACAGAATGCCGAGCTGCACGTCGGGCTCGCGGAAAAATTCGATGATAAAGCGGAAGATGCCGTAGCCGAGCAGGAACGCGCCGCTGAGCCGCCCCGGAAAGTGTCGCGCCGGTGTCCGATAGAACAGCCACGCCATGATCGCGAGCAGCAGCAAACCCTCGGCACCGGCCTCGAACAGCTGGCTCGGATAGCGCGGCAGCGCGCCGGCGCCGGGGAAGACGATACCCCAGTCACTGCCGGTCGGGCGGCCCCACAATTCGCCATTGACGAAGTTCGCCAGCCGCCCGGTCAGCAGCCCGATCGGCACGACGCAGGTGACATAATCGAGCACGCGCAGCCAATTAAGCCGGTTCAGCCGCGCAAACCCTAACACCGCCAGCCCCATGCCGACGACGCCACCGTGGAACGACATGCCGCCCTCCCACAGCTTGACGATGTCGGCCGGATGCGCGGCGAACTTGGCGGGATCGTAGAAGAGCACATACGCCGCGCGCCCGCCGAGGATGATACCGAACGTCGCCCAGGTAATGAATGCGTCCGCCTGCAGCCGGTTGAGCGGTGCGTCTCCCGCATCGATCAGTTTGCCGAGGTACCACCAGCCGCCGAGAATACCCGCGATATAGGCGAGGCTGTACCAGCGCAGCGCCAGATCGAAGCCGAACAGATGGACGTCGAACAGCACCGGCGACAGCCCGAGACTGGTAAAATCGAGCGCGGTCTGAAAATGTGCGAGCATCTGCGCTGAAATTTCCCTTTGCCCGGCACGTCGCCGCGCACCATAGTCACAGCGGTTGAGAACACAATTGCGAGGCGTACGATGACCGACACGCTTGATGATTTCCGGACCGAGACCCGTGCCTGGCTGGCGGCGAACTGCCCGCCCGAGATGCGGCAGCCGGTCGAGAGCGATACCGACGTCTGCTGGGGTGGGCGCAACGTCAAGTTCAGCTCCGAGGCGCAGCGCGTCTGGCTGGAACGCATGGGTGAGCGCGGCTGGACGGTTCCCGACTGGTCGAAGCAATATGGCTGCGGCGGGTTGTCGAAAGACGAGGCGAAAGTGCTGGTGCAGGAGATGCGCGCTATCGGGGCACGCTCGCCGCTGTCCTCGTTCGGTATCTGGATGCTCGGACCGGCGCTGCTTAAATACGGCAACGAGGCGCAGAAACTCGAGCACATACCCAAGATCGCGCGCGGCGAAATCCGTTGGTGCCAAGGCTATTCGGAGCCCGGTGCGGGCTCGGACCTCGCGGCGCTGCGGACCTCGGCGGAAGACAAAGGCGACCATTATCTTGTCAACGGCCAGAAGGTGTGGACGAGCTACGCCGACCAGGCCGACTGGATCTTCTGCCTCGTCCGCACCGATGCGGCGGCGCCGAAGCACCTTGGCATCAGCTTCCTGCTGTTCGACATGGCGTCACCTGGCGTCAGCACCTCGCCGATCAAGTTGATCTCGGGCTATTCGCCGTTCTGCCAGACGTTTTTCGACGATGTGCAGGTTCCCAAGGACAATCTCGTGGGCACGCCGGGCAAGGGCTGGGACATCGCCAAATATCTGCTGACCCATGAGCGCGAGATGATCGGCGCGCTCGACTTCTCGGCGGGCGGGCGCGACTCGCTCAGCCAGATCGCCAAGCGCACGCTTGGCACGCAAGCGGACAAGCTCGCCGACGGTGGTTTGCGCAGCGACATCGTCCGGCACGAGATCGACGCGTGGGCGTTCCATCTGACGATGGAGCGCGTCAAGGACGAGACTAAGGCCGGGCACGGCGTGGGTGCACTGTCGTCGATGCTCAAATACTACGGCACCGAACTCAACAAACATCGACAGGAGCTACTGATGTCGGTCGCCGGCTCAGACGGGCTGGCGTGGGAGGGCGACGCCAAGGGCGAAGGCGACCTCGCCCGGCATTGGCTGCGCAGCCGTGCCAACTCGATCGAAGGCGGTACCAGCGAGGTGCAGCTGAATATCATTGCGAAGCGGGTGCTGGAGCTGCCGAACGTGTAGGCACCGTCCTTTTTCCGCTCCCCCCTGGAGAGGAGGGAAGCGGAAAGAGAAGAAGCAGATCATTCCGGGGAGTTTCGCATTGGCGCTCGTACTTACCGACGATCAGACGATGATCCGCGAGTCAGCGGAAGGCTTCTTCAAAACCGAAGCGCCGGTCGGCGACCTGCGCCGGTTGCGCGATGTGCACGATGCAACCGGGTTCGACCGCGCCACCTGGGCGAAGATGGCCGAGATGGGTTT
>JAYTHJ010000172.1:0-4574 GCA_043732725.1 Sphingomonadaceae bacterium
CGCACGACCTATCCCGGCGCCTCGGCGGCGATCCTCGAATCGAGCGTCACCCAGGTCATCGAGCAGCAGCTGACCGGCATCGACGGGCTGATCTATTTCTCGGCGACGTCGAACTCGGCGGGGCAGGTTACCATTACGGTAACTTTCAAGAAAGGTAGCAATTCCGATATCGCGCAGGTCCAGGTCCAGAACAAGGTCCAGCAGGCACTGTCGCGGCTGCCGCAGCAGGTCCAGCAGCAGGGACTGATCGTCACCAAGTCAAATCCCGACTTCCTGATGGTCGTCGGCCTCTACGACGCGTCCGACAAGGCAACTAGCAGCGACGTGTCGGATTACCTCGTCTCGAACTTGCAGGACACCATCGGGCGCATTCCCGGGGTTGGCGATTTCTTCGTCTTCGGCGCGCAATATGCGATGCGCATTTGGCTCGATCCGTACAAGCTCGCCGCGGTTCAGCTGATGCCGAGCGACGTCACCGCCGCGATCGCGGCGCAGAATACGCAGGTCTCGGCGGGACAGATCGGCGACCAGCCATCGCCCGCGACGCAGATGCTTAACGCCACCGTGACGGCGCGGTCGCGGTTGACGACCCCCGAGCAGTTCCGCCAGATCATCCTGAAGACGCAGCTCGATGGCTCGCGGGTATTGCTGCAGGATGTCGCGCGCGTTGAGCTCGGCAGCGAGAGCTATGCGCAGATCGACCGCCTGAACGGCCACCCGGGATCGGGCATCGCCATCCTGCTATCGCCGGGAGCGGACGCGCTCAAGACCGCCAAACTGGTCCGCGCCGCAGTCGAGAAAGCCGCTCCGTCGTTTCCGGACGGCTATAAATACAGCTTCCCCAACGACATCACGCCGTTCATCACGCTATCCATTCGCGAAGTCATCATCACGCTGTTCGAAGCGATCGCGCTTGTCGTGCTCGTGATGTTCGTCTTCCTGCAGAGCTGGCGCGCGACTTTGATCCCGGCGATCGCGGTTCCGGTAGTCCTGCTTGGCACCTTCGGCATTCTCGCGGTGGCTGGCTATTCGATCAATGTGCTGACGCTATTCGGGCTGGTGCTGTCGATCGGCTTGCTCGTCGACGATGCCATCGTCGTCGTCGAGAACGTCGAGCGCGTCATGGACGAGGATCCCGAGATCAGCCCGCGCGACGCGACGATCCAGTCGATGGGCGAAATTCAAAACGCGCTGATCGGCATCGCGCTGGTGCTGTCGGCGGTGTTCTTGCCGATGGCGTTTTTCGGAGGCTCGATCGGCGTCATCTACCGGCAGTTCTCGATCACCATCGTCGCGTCGATGATGCTGTCGGTGCTCGTCGCGCTGGTGCTGTCGCCGGCGCTCGCAGCGACGCTGCTGAAACGTCCCGACAAGAATGCCAAGCCGCGCTGGAAGATCGGTGCCGCAGTCGAGCAGCTCGGCGAACGCTTCAACTGCTGGTTCAACCGTGCCGCCGACCGTTATCGTGAAAGCATTAAATGGGTCATCAAACATACGCTGCCCGCGGTGCTGATCTATGCCGGCATCGTCGCGCTTCTGGTGTTCACCTTCCTGCGATTGCCGACCGGCTTCCTGCCCAATGAAGATCAAGGCGGCGCGCAAGTCCAGTTCACCCTGCCGCCCGGCGCGACGCAGGCCCGCACGATCGCTGCGGCGAAAGCGATCGAGCAGTATTTTCAGCAGAATGAAAAGGCCAACACGCAGTCATTCCTGACCATCATCGGATCGAGCAATCAGGGTGTCGGGCAGAATACCGGGCGTGGCTTTATCAAGTTCACACCGTGGGATCAGCGCACCGGCAAGGGCGACGACGCGCTGTCGATCACCCAGCGCGCTACCGCCAAGCTCGGGCCGCAGCTGCGCGACGTGCGTTTCTTTGCGCTCAACCCGCCCGCGGTCCGCGGGCTCGGCCAGTCGAGCGGCTTCACCATGGAGCTGCTCAACACCGGCGGGCTCAGCCGCCAGGACTTCAAGGCGCGCCGCGACCAGCTGCTCGCGGCGGCGCAGGACGATCCGGCGCTGACCGCGGTGCGCCAGAACGCGCTCGAGGATGTGCCGACGCTGAGCATCGATGTCGATCAGCAGCGCGTCGGTGCCTACGGCCTGTCGCAGACCAGCGTCGATCAAACGCTGAGCACCGCATGGGGCGGCACCTACGTCAACGACTTCATCGATCGCGGCCGGGTCAAGCGCGTTTACGTGCAGGGCGATGCCCAATACCGCAGCCGCCCCGAAGACTTGAGCAATTGGTTCGTCCGCACCGCGAGAGGATCGATGGCACCGTTTTCGGCGTTCGCGCAGACCAAATGGACTCAAGCCCCGACGACGCTGTCGCGCTTCAACGGCGAGCCGTCGTATGAAATCCAGGGCGACGCGCCGCCCGGCGAGAGCTCGGGGCAAGCCATGAACCGGATGGCGAAGCTCGCCGCCAGGCTGCCCGGCGTGTCGGTCGCGTGGAGCGGCCTGTCGTATCAGGAACGGCTGTCGGGCGACCAGACGCCGATCCTGTATAGCCTGTCGCTGCTGGTCATCTTCCTGTGCCTCGCGGCGTTGTATGAAAGCTGGTCGATCCCGCTCTCGGTGCTGCTGGTGATTCCGCTCGGGCTGGTCGGCGCGGCGCTGGCGGTGACTTTCCGCGGACTGACCAACGATGTCTATTTCCAGGTCGGGCTGCTGACGACGATGGGCTTGTCGGCGAAGAACGCCATTCTGATCGTCGAGTTCGCCGAGCAGGCCGAGAAGGGCGGCAAGAGCGCCTTCGACGCGGCGATCGAGGCGGCGCGACTGCGGCTGCGGCCGATCATCATGACCAGCCTCGCGTTCATCTTCGGCGTGTTTCCGCTGGCGATCTCGACCGGGGCGGGAGCGCAGAGCCGCAACGCGCTCGGCACCGCGGTGATCGGCGGCATGCTGACGGCGACCGTGCTGGCGATCTTTTACGTGCCGCTCGCCTTCGTGCTGGTGCGGAGATTGTTCAGCGGCAAGCATGAGAACAAGCAGGCTGAAGCGGATGATGCTCAGGGTAAAAATAAGGTAGAGCCGAATACGCCGAAGGACGCTGAGCTTAGCGACCGCGAGCCGGTGCAGCCTGGCGGGCGCCCATTTCAAGCCGCGGCGGAATGAGCCGCCGCCTCGAGTGGTGGCCGGCGCTGATCGCCGTAACCGCGCTTACCGCTTGCAGCCTCGAACCGCATTACCGCCGTCCGGAGCCTGCGGTCGCGCCGCGATGGCCATCGGGGGCGGCCTACGATCCAGCGGAAAAGGTACCGCTGCCGGTTCTTCGCTACACCGATATCTTCCGCGATCCGAAGCTGCAGGCGATCATCGTGCAGGCGCTGGCGAACAACCAGAATGTCCGCATCGCGCTCGGTAATATCGCGGCAGCGCGGGCGCAGTATCGTATCCAGCGCTCGCAGCAGCTACCGCGAATCAATGGCTCGGCCGGGATTACCGCGATTCGTCGAGCGACCGGCGGCACCACGACCGGCGGCGCGACCGGCATAATGACGCTCGCATCCGGCCGCACGGTGACCGACTACACCCTCAACGCCGGGTTGGCGGCGTTCGAGATCGATCTGTTCGGGCGATTGCGCAGTCTGAGCCAGGCGGCGCTCGACAGCTATCTCGCTACCGAGGAGGCCGCGCGAGCCTTCCATCTGACGCTGATTGCCGAGGTCGCTACAGGCTATCTGACGCTCGCCGCCGACCGTAGCCTACTGGCAGTTGCCGTCGATACCGAGACGACGGCGCGCCGGGCGCTCGAACTGACGCGCGCCCGCCTGAATGGCGGCATCGCGCCGCGTTCGGATGTCCGCCAGGCCGAGACGATCCTCGATCAGGCCCGCTCGGATTACGCGGCGCAGACAACGCTGGTGGCACAGGACAAGAACGGGCTCGAACTGCTGGTCGGCGCGCCCATCGCCGACAGCGTCTTGCCGGCGTCGATCGAGAGCGTCGACGGCGAGATCGTGGCGCTGCCCGCCGGAGTCGACTCGCGCATCCTGCTGCGTCGCCCCGATGTGGTCGAGGCCGAATATAATCTGCGCGCCGCAAACGCCCGTATCGGTGCGGCGCGCGCGGCGTTTTTCCCGACGATCACGCTGACCGGGTTCGCCGGGCTGGCGAGCACGGCGCTGACCTCGCTGTTCACCGGCGGCGCGTTCAACTTCTCGGCGGGGCCGGCAGCGACGCTGCCGATCTTCGACGGCGGCGCACTGCGCGGTAATCTCGCTTTCGCCTCGGCGCAGGCGGACATCGCAGTGGCACAGTATCAGCTGGCGGTGCAGACCGCCTTCCGTGAGGTGTCGGACGCGCTGGCGCGGCAGGGGACGATTGCCGACCAGCTGGCGGCGCAGAAGGATCTGGTGTTCGCTGCCACCGACACCAGCGCGCTCGTGTTCGCGCGCTACCGCGAAGGCATTGACCCGTTCCTCAACACGCTCGACACCCAGCGGACGCTGTATGCGGCGCGGCGGTCGCTGGCAGCGACGCGCCTGACGCGGGCCAACAATCTCGTAACGCTGTACCGGACGCTCGGCGGTGATCAACTCGAGCCGCCTTCGGCCGTTACTGAA
>JAYTHJ010000173.1:0-4545 GCA_043732725.1 Sphingomonadaceae bacterium
GCAGTCGCGGGGCTGGCGGTGGGTTTCGCTCTGTGGCCGCGCAGCCGGGCGCTCAACTGGGCGGCGGGCAAGGACGAGACCGTGATCAACGGCTTCGTCAAGATCGGCACCGACGGGCGCGTCGTCGTCGCGGTGCCGCAGGCGGAAATGGGGCAGGGCGTCTTCACCAGTTTGCCGCAGATCCTCGCCGACGAGCTTGGGGCCGACTGGAACACGGTGTCGGTCGAGCCCGCGCCGCTGCACCCATTGTATGCCAACCGTGGCATCGCGCTCGATCCGACCGCCGAGATGCCGACGTTCTTTCGTGGCTTCGCGCGCTGGACGGCGGGCAAGGTCGTCGAGCATTATGATCTGCAGTCGACCGGCGGCAGCACCTCGGTGCGGGGCTTCGCCCAGCCGGTGCGGCTGGCGGGCGCGGCGGCGCGCGAGATGCTGTGCCGCGCCGCGGCGCGTGACTGGGGCGTCGACTGGACCGAGTGCGATACCGACAACGGCTTCGTCATCTACAAGGCGAAGCGGGTGCGCTTCGCCGACATTGCCGGCAAGGCCGCCGCCGAGGATATGCCGTCCGCGCCGGTGCTACGGGAACCTGGCCGCGGCAAGCTGATGGGCAAGTCGGTCCAGCGTATCGACATTCCCGGCAAGACGGACGGCAGTGCGCGCTTCGGTATCGACGTGCGGCTGCCGGGCATGGTCTACGCCGCGGTCAAGTCAGGCCCGGCCGGCGACCCGAAGCTGCTCCACGTCGATACCCGCGCGGTCCTGACGACGCCGGGCGTCATCGACGTCGTTCACGGGCCGAGCTGGGTCGCGGTCGTGGCGTCGACGTGGTACGGCGCGCATGCCGCGCTCGAGACGCTGTCGCCGGTGTTCGCCAGTGCGGCGAAGCCTGCCGGGCCGTGGATCGAACCGGCGTTGAAGACGGCGCTGAACGCCGATGTCGATGCTGGGACGGTGCAGAAGGCCGGCGATGCCGCGGCGCTGCTTGGGCAGGTTGGCATGATCCACGCCGATTATACCGTGCCGTTCCTCGCCCACGCGGCGCTCGAGCCGATGAACGCGACCGCGCGGTTCGACTCCGGGCATTGCGAGGTTTGGGCTCCGACGCAATCGCTGTCGATGGCGACGTGGTCGGTGGCAAAGGCGCTCGGCGTCGACGCCGCCGCCGTGACCGTGCATCCGACGCTGCTCGGCGGCGGCTTCGGGCGCAAGGCCGAGAGCGATGCGTGCATGCAGGCGGCGTTGATCGCACGGGTGGTCAAGCGCCCGGTGCAGCTGATCTGGTCACGGGAAGAAGATTTCGCGCAGGACCGCTTCCGTCCGGCTGCGGCTGCCCGGATGCGGGCCGCGCTTTCGCCCCGGCGCGGCGACCGGCCCGCTCGGATCACCGCGTGGGCCAGCCGGGTCGCGGTGCCCGATGCCGCGGTCAGCTTCATGAGCCGCAACCTGCCGGCGCTGGCGGGTACGGTGAAGCCCAACGCCGCCGCGGTCGAGGGCAGCGTCGGGCCGCCATACGACTTCGGCGCGATGCTCGCCGAGCACGTGCCCGTCGAGACGCAAGTCCCGCTCGGCTTCTGGCGCTCGGTCGGCCACAGCTTCACCGCCTTCTTCGTCGAGAGCTTCGTCGACGAGTGCGCGCATGCCGCCGGCGTCGATCCGGGCGCGTTCCGGCTGGCGATGCTGCAGGGCAGTCCGCGTCACGCGGCAGTGCTGCGTGCCGCGCTCGATGCCGCCGGGCCGCTCGGCGTGATCGAGCCCAATGTGGCGCGCGGCGTCGCGCTGCACGAAAGCTTCGGCAGCGTCGTCGCCGAAGTCGCCGAGGTCGTCTGCAAGCCTGGCGAGGACCCGCACGTGCGCCGCGTCGTCGCGGCGATCGACTGCGGTCCGGTGGTCAACCCTGACGGCGTCCGCTCGCAGATCGAGGGCGGCATCCTGTTCGGTCTGGGCGCGGCGCTGAAGGGCCGGATCAGCTTCGAACATGGCCGCGCCGAGCAGGTCAACTTCGATACCGCGCCCATGCTGACGCTCGCCGAGGCGCCGGCGATCACCGTCATCATCGTGCCGAGCAGCGCGCCGATGGGCGGCGTCGGCGAGCCGGGTACGCCGCCGATCGCGCCCGCTGTCGCCAACGCCATCTTCGCCGCGACCGGCCAGCGCCACCGCGACCTGCCGCTGATCAAGCAAGTTTGAGGTTTAAGCGATGAATGCCATGCCACCTGCGCCGATGCAGCCCTCAGCCTCCGGCGATAGCGCCTTGCCCGCGGATCACCCGTCGGTGGCGTTCGGCAACATCGGCGTGCTGCTGGTCAACCTCGGTACCCCCGATGCGCCCGAGACCGGTCCGGTGCGGCGTTACCTCGGCGAGTTTCTGTCGGACCCGCGCGTCGTTGAGCTGCCGCAAATCCTGTGGCAGCCGCTGCTGCGCGGTGTCATCCTGACGACGCGGCCCAAGCGCACCGCGGCGAACTACGCGCGCATCTGGGACCATGATGCGGGCGAGTCGCCGCTGCGCCGGATCACCCGCGCGCAGGCGGGCGCGCTGCAGGACGTGCTGGGCAGCGCGGTGCTGGTCGATTGGGCGATGCGCTACGGGACGCCGTCGATCCCCGAGCGGCTGGCGGCGCTCAAGGCGGCGGGCTGCGAGCGCATCCTGATCGCGCCGCTGTACCCACAATATTCGAGCGCCACGACGGGCACAGTCAACGACAAGGTGTTCGACACCTTGAAGGGCTGGCGCTGGCAGCCGGCGCTGCGGACGCTGCCGCCGTATCATGACGACCCGGCGTATATCGACGCGCTGGCGAATTCGGTGACGACGCAATTGGCGGCGCTCGACTTCGCGCCTGACATCGTGCTCGCCTCGTTTCACGGCATGCCGCGGCGAACGCTCGACAAGGGCGACCCGTATCACTGCCAGTGCCGCAAGACCGCGCGGCTGCTGGCGGAGCGGCTCGCCGTGCCGCTGCGGGTCAGCTTCCAGTCGCGGCTCGGGCGCGCCGAATGGTTGCGGCCGTACACCGACCAGACGCTTACGGCGCTGCCCGGCGAGGGTATCCGCAGGCTCGCCGTGATCGCGCCGGGGTTCTCGGCCGATAACCTCGAGACGCTCGAAGAGCTGGCGATGCAGGGGCACGAGACCTTCCATGCTGCCGGGGGCACAGATTTTGCCTATCTGCCATGCCTTAACGTCTCGACAGACGGCCTTGCGCTTCTGCATACTATCGTGCGGCGCGAGCTGTCGGGCTGGTTGCCGCACTGACATCAACGAAGGCATAATAGCGCCGGTATGGGGAGTTTCGCATGGCACGGGTAGCGATCGTCACAGGCGGCACGCGCGGTATCGGCGAGGCGATCTCGCTGGCGCTGCGTGACACCGGGGTCAGGGTCGCCGCGACCTACGGCGGTAACGCAGCGAAGGCTGCCGCCTTCACTGAACGCACCGGCATCGCCGCCTATCAGTGGAACGTCGCCGATCACCAGGCCTGCCTCGACGGCGCCGCCAGGGTCGAGAGCGACCTCGGGCCGGTGGACATCGTCGTCAACAACGCCGGGATCACCCGCGACGGCACGATTCTCAAGATGACCTACGAGATGTGGCGCGAGGTCATGGACGTCAATCTCGGTGGCTGCTTCAATATGGCGAAGGCGACGTTTGCAGGCATGCGGGCGCGCAAGTTCGGGCGCATCGTCAATATTGGTTCGATCAACGGCCAGGCCGGCCAGTACGGCCAGGTCAACTATGCCGCCGCGAAGTCGGGCATCCATGGCTTCACCAAGGCGCTGGCGCAGGAGGGCGCGAAGTTCAACGTCACTGTCAATGCCATCGCGCCGGGCTATATCGACACCGACATGGTCGCCGCGGTTCCCGCCGACGTGCTCGAAAAGATCGTCGCCAAGATTCCCTGCGGGCGGCTGGGGCAGGCCAGCGAGATCGCCCGCGGGGTCGTCTTCCTGTGCAGCGACGATGCCGGCTTCGTCACCGGCTCGACGCTGTCCATGAATGGCGGCCAGCATATGTACTAAAATGCCGGCCGGGGTCGTCCCGCGCGACGGGGCCAAGGGCGAGGGCCTCGTCAAGGGCTCGGTATCGATCGCCGGGCACCGGACGTCGCTAAGCCTCGAGCCGGTATTCTGGGCGGCATTGCGCGCCACCGCTGTCGGCCGCGGCATGCCGCTCAACGCCGTCGTCACCGAGATCGACGAGGCGCGCACGACCAACCTGTCGAGCGCGGTGCGGGTCTGGTTGTTCGAGCAGGCGCAGACCCAGCTAGCGGTGTCGAAGGCAGGCGGCGCCTAACTCCTGCCAAATGCTGCAAGTCGAGCGTTGAAGTAGGTGGCTTCGAGGTTCGGTGCAGCCTCAGCGCAGCCCTAACCCAGTCGCCCGACCGCGCGCTGAATGCGGACACACGCTTCCTCGAGCACCGCGTCCGCCGTCGCATAGCTGATTCGGAATGCCGGCGATCCGCCGAACGCCGCGCCGTGGACGACGGCGACGCCCTCGGTGTCGAGCAAGTAAGCTGCGACGGCCTCGTCGTCGGTCAGGAC
>JAYTHJ010000174.1:0-4518 GCA_043732725.1 Sphingomonadaceae bacterium
TTCGAGGCGGCGACGGCGGCCTCCATTGCTGCATATTGTTTGACGAGGCCGGCGCGGTAATCGGTCATCCGGGCCGCCAGTGCCGCCGTGTCGGTCGCGACCTGCGTTCGCTGCCGCGCCAGGTTGTCGGTCGTGCCGGTGGTACTAACGGCCGCGTCAAAGTCGCTTTGAATCGCTGCCAGCGGTCCGCCGGTGCCGGTCAGCCGAACCAGCAGCGCGTTAACCGCGTCGGGGTTCGCCGTGACCGCAGCTGCGAGGATTTTTTCGTCGACGCTGAGCGTGCCGTCACGCGCGGTCACGATGCCGACGTCGCCCAGCCGGCTCGGTACGCCTGTTGCGGCATTCGGCATCACGATGGTCGAGGTCAGCGACCGCAGCGCGTGTTGCAAACGGCCGACCGAGGTATCGCCGACGAGCGCGCCGGCAGCGTTCGTCGTATCGCCCGCCTTCGACAGCGATGCCGTCAGCGCGTTCATCGCCGACATCGTCGCGGTCAGATCACGCACGGCGGTCTTGATGCCCTCGATATCGCGGCTCGGATCGATCGTCACGGCGGTCCCGGTCGCGGCGCGTTTCAGGCCGAGCGTGACACCGTCAATCAGAGTGGTGATGGTGTTACTGCCGCGGGTAACTTCGACGCCGTCGACAACCAGCTGCGCATCGTGCGCCGTCGCTGCTGAAGTCATCGCCTGCGTACCCGGCTGATAGACAAAGCGAGACAGGCCGCTGTCGCCGTCGGCCGGCGACGCGGCAATAGTAAATGCCGAGGCCGCGCCGGTGCTACCCTTGAGTACCAGACGCGCGCCGCTGCCGTCGTCGATGACGCTCGCGGCGATCCCGCTGTTCGCGGCGTTGATCGCATCACGCAGCCCGCCGAGCGTGTTGTTGGCGGCAGTGATGGTGATGCTGACCGGCGCGCCCGCGCCCGCCGCGAAACTGAAACCGCCCTTGTCATCGGCGGTCATCACGCCGGGCTGCAAGGTCAGGACACCGAGGCCGACCGGGGCAGCGGCGTTGGCGAGATCGGCGGCGACGAGCGTTTGGCCGCCGGCGAGCCTGCGGACTTCGAGCGTCGTCGAATTGAGCAACGCGGCCGCTCCGGCCGCTGCGACTGCGGTCACGACGCTTGCATCGCTACTGACCGGTCGGGCACCCAGCGCACCGTCGGCAGTGCGCCCCTTCAACCCGTTGAACAAGCCGTCGATCCCGGCACGGAGTTGCGCCAAGCCAGAAATCTGCGCCTCGAGCTTGGTCGATTTTTTTGTCAAAGCGGTATCGCGCGGGGTGCGCTCGGCAGCGACGATGGCATCGACGATCGCCGCGGTGTCGATCCCCGAGCCGACGCCGAGCGTGTTGAGGATGCTGACCATGCCTGGTTAACGGTCGCGTCGCGTGGCGGTTTACGTGGGATGTCCGCCGGCGTGGGCTGCGGACTAAACCGGCCGCCCCTCGGTATCGAAGTGCAGCGGCCCGGGAATCTCGACCTCGGGCGGAGCCTGCTCGGCGAGCTTTTCGAGGCTGAAGACGAACGCCAGCACCGCTGCCACGGCAGCGTAGAGCTCGTCGCGGATCGGCTCGCCGACCTTGGCGGTGAAGTAGATCGCGCGGGTGAGCGCAGGGTAGCGCAGCACCGGCACGCCGCGCTCCTCCGCCAGCTCGCGGATCGCGGCGGCGATGACGTCCTGCCCACGCGCCACGACGATCGGCGCGGTGTCGCGTCCGGGCTGGTAGCGCAGCGCGACGGCGAATTCGGTCGGGTTAGTGACGACGACGCTCGCTTCCGCCAACGCCGGGGCAAGCGCGCGCTTGGCTGCGCGCCGGGCCTGCGCGCGCTGCGCCGCCTTGGTTTCGGGCGAACCCTCGCTTTCGCGCGCCTCGTCGCGGACCTCCTGCTTCGACATCTTGAGCCGGGTCGAATGCCGGATCAGCTGGACCGGCAGGTCGACGCCAGCGATCAGCAGCAGCCCGCCGCCGAGCGCGGCAAGCAGCGCGCCGAGCGTCGCGGCGATCTGCGCGCCGGCGGCTTCGGGCGATGCCGCGCCGAGCGTCAACAACGCGGGCAGACGGGCCTGAATGACTGAACCTCCGATGCCGAACAGAAGCACCGCTTTAAGCGACGCCTTTCCGACCTCGAAGAAGATCTTGGTCCCGAAGATACGCTGCAGCCCGGCGAGCGGATTGATCCGGCTGAACTTCGGCAGCAGCGCCGCGGGCGACCAGACGCGCGCGGTCAGCAGCGGGGCCGCACACATGCCCAGCGTCGCAACCGCGGCGAACACCAGCATCGGCGCGGCGAGCGGCTGCCCGGCGGCGGCGAAGGCGGTGTCCGCCCCAACCCGCCAATTGCCCGGTGCCTGCGTCAGGCTATGGCGGAGCAGCGCTATGCAGCCTGCCACCATGCCGCCGCTCGCGATCAGCAGCCAGCCGATGCCGGCCCATAACACCGCCGCCGTACCGAGCTCACGCGATTGTAGCACCTCGCCCTTGGCGCGCGCCTCGCGGCGGCGTTTCTCGGACGGCGCTTCGGTCTTCTGGTCGGCATCGGGCCCGTCAGCCATAGGGGCCAGGCATCAGGCTCACGTCTCATACAACGCGCGCAATTCGTCGAGGCCGCGCTCGACGGTGTGCGCCATCGTGCCGGTCATCGCAGGCAGCGCGACGGGCAGCGTCAGCAGCCCCGCGACCATCAGCGTCGGGAAGCCGATCGAGAAAATGTTGAGCTGCGGCGCGCTGCGCGATACCACCGCGAGCAGCAGATTGACCAGCAGCAGCACCGCGGCGACCGGCAGTGCCAGCATCAGCCCCGCACTGAAGGCGACACCACCCAGTGCCGCGATGTCGCCGGCGTGCGCGAGCGGATCGCTGCCCGGCGGCAGCGTCCGATAGCTGTCGACGAGCATGCCGATCAGCTGCAAATGTCCGTCGAGCCCGAGGAACACCAGCCACAGCAGCAGGCCGAGGAAGCTCGCCACCACCGGGCTGGTCATGCCGGCGGGATCGAGCATTGTCGCAAAACCCAGCCCCATCGACTGCGACAGCAGCTCGCCCGCAACTGCGGCGGCGGCGAACACCAGCTGCAGCACGACGCCGGCGGTCGCGCCAATAACCAGCTCGCCTGCGATGCCGAGCAGCCCGGCGGGGCTCAGCATATCGATGGGGACCTCGATTGGCATGACGCCGAGCACCAGCAGGCCGACGACCGCGCTCAGCCCGATGCGGGCGCGCAGCGGCAGCAGCATCGCGCCGATGCCCGGCAGCAGTGCCAGCGCCGCGCCGGTACGCAGCGAGGCGAACAGCAGCCGCAGCAGCTGCGCCTCGGGGTTCGCCAGCCACGCCGCGATCACCGCAGCAGCGCCGGTATCCGGTCGTAGAGCTCAAGCGTGAAGTCCGATAATATCCGCATCATCAGCGCCCCGAACAGTGCCAGCGAGATCAGCACCGTCACCAGCTTGGGCGCAAAGCTCAGCGACGCCTCGCTGACCGAGGTCGCCGCCTGCAGCAGCCCGACGATCAGCCCGGCGAGCAGCGCGGGTAGCACCACCGGCGACACGATCTGAACCAGCGCCCACAGCGCTGCGTGCGTCGCGTCGAGCAGCAGGTCGGTGTCCACGCTATTTCACTCCCACGAAGCTGCCCGCCAGCGAGCCGAGCAGCAGCGCCCAGCCGTCGACCATGATGAACAGCAGCAGCTTGAACGGCAGCGAGATCAGCGTCGGCGACACCATCATCATGCCGAGCGCCATCAGAATACTCGCCACTGCGAGGTCGATGATCAGAAACGGAAGGTAGACGAGGAAGCCGATCTCGAACGCGGTCTTGAGTTCGCTGGTGGCGAACGCCGGCAGCAGCACCGTCATCGGCACGGCGGCCGGCGTCGCGAATGGCCCGGCGTGCGCAAGGTTGCTGAACAGCCGAAGGTCCTTCTCGCGGGTCTGCGCCATCATAAAGGCTTCGAGCAGGCCGCCGCCGCGTTCAATCGCAACCTCGGCCGATATGGTCTGACTGGCGAACGGCGCGTAGGCGTCGTCGTGGATGCGCTCAAAGGTCGGGCGCATGACGAACACTGTCAGGAACAGCGCCAGCCCGACTAGCACCTGATTGGGCGGGGCCTGACCGAGCCCGATCGCTTGGCGGACGATCGCCAGCACGATGATGATGCGGGTGAAGCCGGTCATCATCAGCAGCAGCGACGGCAGCACCGTCAGCAGCGACATCAGCAGCAGCACCTGCAGCGACAATGCCAGCGGGGCCTTGCCCGCCGTCAGCGCCGAGATCGCGCCGAGCGCCGGTTCGCTGGTGGCGATTAGCCGGCCGGCGGCGACGAGCGAGCCTGCGGCAGCGATGGCAGCAGTGATGGCAGCAGCGGCGATCACGGCGCGGCGCTATCGATACGGCTGATGCCGCTGCGATGCGCCGCCAGCAGCAGCCGCCGCCCGTCGAACTCGACGACGACGAGCCGGGCGCCGGGACCAAGGCCGATCGTCTGGATCAGCCGCAGCGCCGGGGGCACGCCGGTCG
>JAYTHJ010000175.1:0-13805 GCA_043732725.1 Sphingomonadaceae bacterium
TAGCGTCCAAAGGCGTAGCCAGCCCTCAGCCCCAGCTCGTTATTCCCGTCCGACGTGTACTCGACGGTCTTGTAGAGCACATAGTCGATCTTGCCTTGCAAATTGAAATCACCTGCCACGAACAACCGGTGATCGCTGTTGCCGAGCGGCAAATCGTACCGCGCGCTGATATTGAGATTATAATCGGGCGCATTCGGCAGACTGTTGCCGTCAATCTGCGCGAAATAACTGTTGCCCACTCGGACTACGGGATTGAGCACGGTCTGCGACAGCACCCCCCCCGCAGCTCCGGTCTGGGCAAAAACGTTGCGGTCCTCAATCCTGGTCTTCAGCAAGCTCAGCCCAGCTGTAATGCGAAAATTCTTGACTGGACGGATATCCAATTCGCCTTCCATACCATACCCCGTGGCTTTGTCGGCGTTGAACAGGACACCATTGCCGTTGCTGTCATTGCCGTTGAGCTGAATGTGATCGACGAAATAGTAGAAGCCGGTGACGCTGAAGCGCACGGCGTTATCAAGCCATGCCGTCTTCACCCCGGCTTCGAAACTGGTGTTGGTTTCCGACGCGGCGAGGGTGAACGGCGCGTTGAATACGGCCGATCGACCCTGGATGGTCGGCCCGCGGAAACCACGTGCGACCCGCGCATAGAGGCTCACGTCCCGATCGGCGCGATACAGCAGGCTGACATCCCAGCTCGGCTTGGTATCGGACAGATTCACGTGTCTTGCTCCGGTGAATGTCGAGACATTAGCAACGGTATTCGCCGTCCGGAGCAACGTGGTGTCCCTGCTGTCGTTGGTCACCCGAACGCCGCCAGTGGCGGTCAGCTTGTCGGTCAGGTCGTAGCTGGCCTGGCCAAACACTGCCCATGACGTGTTGACGTTGCGCAGCAGCACCGAGTTGTAGGGATTGGGCGTGGTGCCAAGCACGTTGCTGGTCAGAAAAAAGGCGCGCTGGTCAAACTCGGTCGTATCGCGCGAGTCGAAATAGATGCCGCCGAATTGCCATTTGAACCGATCTGTGTCTGGGCTCGCTAGCCGGACCTCCTCGGTCCACTGGTTAAGTCCGCGCAGCCGGCCTTGCGATTCACCGCAACCCACCGCGCAGATATTGGGCGCGGCGCCGCCGAAATTGGCTGCCGCTCCGCCATCCGTGTCACCGCGGCTAAAGCCAG
Organism: Sphingomonadaceae bacterium; assembly: GCA_043732725.1. Taxonomy (GTDB): domain Bacteria; phylum Pseudomonadota; class Alphaproteobacteria; order Sphingomonadales; family Sphingomonadaceae; genus Polymorphobacter_B. Next base: position 1,178 of record JAYTHJ010000175.1, read on the forward strand.
ACGCACGCTCCCACGCCGTAATCGAGGTCAACGTCGCGCCGCCAAAATCATATACCGTCTTTAGCGAAACGCCACCGGTACGGTACGCCTGCGGGTTGTTCTGCGCTTCGTCATAGGCGACGATCGAGCGGTTAAAACTCTGTGGCACTCGATTGGTGCCACGAATAATCGAGCCGCGATAGAAGATCGAAGCCGTCCCGGCGTAATCGCGATAATGGCCGCTGAGCCGCAGGCTAAGCGCCGGGGTTGGCGTTGCAAGCAACTGAAGCCGGACGTCGCGCTCGTCGAAGCCGGCCATCACATTCCTGCCGGGTACCGTGCCGTCGTCCGATGGGCCGGTATAGACGTTGCTGATCGAGTTATCGCGGTGTTGATATAGTCCGGAGAGCCGGAAGCTGAGGGTGCCGTCGCTGGTCAGCGGACTGCCGATCCCAGCATCGGCGTTGACGCTGTTGAACCGGCCGTAGCTGATCGATCCCTGCCCCTGAAGGGTTGGGCTGGGCTGGGCACTGACAAACTTCACGATGCCAGCCGTGGTGTTACGGCCGAACAACGATCCTTGCGGGCCTTTCAGCACTTCAACCTGCGCGATGTCGAATGCCGGGTTCGACTTGAGCACCGCATGCTCCTCGACGATATCGTCCTGGATAATCGATACCGGCTGCGAAGCGCCAAGGTAGAAATCGATATTTCCGAGACCGCGAATATAGAAGCGAGGGAAGATGCGCCCTGTGGTCGATTCGACATAAAGACTGGGCACCCGGCCAGACAGCGACAGCAGCGTATCGGCACCGGCGGCCTGGAAATCATGCAGCGCCTCGGGCTTTAGCACCGAGACGGCAACCGGCACGGTCAACGTATTTTCCGAACGGCGCTGTGCGGTGACGACGATGTCACCCTCATCGCCGGATATGCTCGCGTCGGACGTCGAGTCCGTTGTCGTCTCGGCAGCCTTTGCCTGCGTAGCGGTGGGCATGACGAAAAGAGCGATGCCAGCGAGCAGCAACGTCGGAAACAGCGAAGGTGTCACTAGATAAAAAATCCCCTTGGGCCGAAATTTGCCAAAGCTCGCTCTCAGCCGATGCCTGTACAGGTTCCTTGTGCGCCGAATGTAACAGCGGCGTTACAGCCCAAAACATACCTGTGACTGCGGTATTTTGGCCACGTTGCGGCGTGGCATCGACGACAGGCTGCAAGATTGAAAGGCTGCTCTAGGCGCAGATAGCAGTCTGACGGTGACCGACCTCTGCCAACTCGATCTTTTCGATATGCCGCCGCCCGACGGTCCTATGGTCGTTGGCATCGATGGCGGACACGTCAGTAATCGAGACGGCTCGTGGTTCGAGGTGATCGCTGGCAAGGGGCTAACTTCGTTCCGGCGCGATGACGAAAGCGACCCCGCGACTGTTGTGCGGCCACCGTCACCACCGGGCCGCTGCTCCGCGTGCGTGCAGGCGCTCGATGACCGGCCGCGACGGCGCCTGTTCGAGATGATGCGAGACCAGGGATATCGGCCCAACCAGAAGCTCGTGTTCCTGACCGGCGGCGGCGAGAATGCGCGCAAGCTGCAGTGCCGCATCAGCCTGGAAGCCGAGCATGTCCTCGACTGGTTCCATATAGCCATGCGTGTCACTGTCCTCGGACGATGGCAAAGGGTGCCGGCTCCGCTGATGACTGGCGCGAGAAGTCTCCACGCGATCTCGACCGGCTAAAGTAGCTGCGATAGCACGGGTATGCCCGTGAAGCTGCCGACCAGACGACGTGGATTGAGGAAGATGCCGAGACGGCGATCGATGGAGCTTCGATTGTCGCGAAGACGACAATGGCGCGCACAGTCTCGACCACTAAAGCTTATCTTGCGTTTTTACTCGCAGCCAGTTGATTTAAAAAAACATCTGCCACTTCAGCTGGTCAAGTAACCGACCGCCTCAGGGCAGATCATGGCGTGAACTGTATCGCTGTGCCGGCGACGATGTACCACGTTACGAACAGCCCTCCGATGATTGCTCCAGGCAAGAAACTCGAAGTTCGGCGATCGCAGTACACCGCCAAGCAAGCAAGCCCGGCGAGCAAGGGAACGAATTGGATCGCGACGATCACGTTAAGCGCCTCGAAGGGCAGGGGCAAGGCGCCGGTCGCGAACAACAGGGCGTACTGGCCGCCGGTCAGGATCAGGAAGCCGAGCGACAGTGCGCCGATAGCCGACAGGTAGCGGCCGACCGACCCGCGGTCCGGCGGCAGAATTATCCCGAGAGCCCTGAATGTCACTCCGACAAAAACGGTGAACGGGATAACGTAGACGAAAAAGGGCAGTAGCTGCGCCCGAGATAAAGGTTTGACGGCAACGACCCAAAAGCGGAAATCGACGTTCCATACTGCTACCGTCGAAACGACGCCGTACGCGACGCTGACCACGGCCACCGCCAGCGCGATCGATGGCAGTATCGGCGGCACAATCGCGATGTCTGAGACGGGCCTTTGACGCATCAGCCTGTCGAGGCTGAGCGCTACCGCAGCATTGCCGACGGCCCAGACCATCAGCCAGTTTGTGATCGCCTGCGGAAAGACCACCGATACGGCGACCGGGGGCGGCAGAACCAATAGCGCGCAATAGAAGGTAATTGCCGGAACGCAGGTGGTGAGCAGCCACAGGGTTCGACGAGGGCCCAGCACTGCAGGCCTTGGATTGACGACTATCGTGCGGGGTTCGAATTTTGTCAGACTAAGTAAAAGATCGAAGGTCCCGAACACGAGCGCGGCCAACCCGATCAGCGCAAACCCAGTTCCCGCTTCTTTGTACCACCAGATCTGGTCAGTGGCGGCGCGCGGCTGGCTGCCGACCAGCGTCCGGCCAAACCAATCGGCCGCGTCTGCAACCGCCACGGTCGACAAGTGATCGCCGGGATGGGTGGCAAACGGGATTCTCAGCAGGCGCGCGGTGCCGCGGGCGATGCTGCCGTAGTCTTCGTCGGCGACGACGAGTCCCGTCGTGCCGAACATGGCGCGGAGCTTCATGCTCGTCCCGACGTCGGCGGCCCGCGAAACATCCCACATCAACGGTGCAAATTCATCGAACCGGCTGAAAACGACCGCGACGTTCCTCGGCCATCTCGGCGTTCCGGCGCGGGCGAACGGCGGGCCGACCGACGAGCCTTCGAGCACCATCGCGGCATAGTCGTTCGGCCGCGCCGCCGCCGCCGCCAAGACCGCCCAGCCGCCCATGCTATGCCCTTCAAGACCGATGTTGGTCCGGTCGACAAACGGTAGCGAACGCAGATAGGCGAGCCCCTCGGGCCCACCGAAGCCCTTAGTCGTCGCGCCGCCCCCGCTATAGCCGTGCCCTCGCTGGTCGAGCGCCAATACGACATAACCTCGCCGAGCGAATTCGATGGCGAACGGACTTTGGGTTTCGCGGGTGTTGATATAGCCGTGAACCGCAAGGATGCCGGGGGCCGGATGCGCCACCGTCGCCCCGGGCGGACGGTACATAAGCGCGCTCAGCACGGTGCCGTCGGCCCCCTTGAAACGGACGTCGGTCACTGTACCGCCGCGGGTCTGCGTCCAGCTCGCCAACACCACGCCGAGGATGACGAGGGCCGCCCCCACGACAAGCCATGCTGCGGCGTGCCGGGGAAAGTCCGCCCGATCAGTCGACATCGCCTTTTCCCCACTATTTCGTTTCGGGAAACGTGCGTTTCCAGGGATCGGCTGTCAACACCCCGACCTTGGCCGTCACGCTTCAACAGCGACTTGCCCGCACCAGCATTGATGATGACAGACGTTCCGATTTCGCAAGACTTGTCCCTCTGGAAATCAGTCGCGCTTCGAGCGTGGCGGGCCTTGGGAAAATATCATGTCGCGTCATGCTCGACAGCTATTTATAACTGCTGGGTTCGCCGCGTTCGTTCATGCAGCAGCGGCGAACGCTCAAATTACCCGCGAAACTGCAGGACCGGGCGCAGCCTCGGTCCCCACGCCGGCGGCAAGCGCCAGCGACCAGACGGAGACCATCGTCACCGCAGAAAAGCGGACCGAACGGCTGCAGGACGTACCGATCTCGGTCACCGTGCTCGGCGCTGCGCAGCTTCAAGCGCTGCGAGTCAACAGCGAAACCGAGATCGCCCGGCAGACGCCCAACCTGCGCGTCTCCAACCTCGGCAACGAGGATCAGCCCAAATTCTCGCTACGCGGGATTTCGACACCGGACTTCAACTTCAACACGACCTCGCCGACCGAAATATTCTACGACGAGGTCTATGTCGCGAGCCAGTTCCTCGGCGGTCCGCAGATTTTTGATCTCGAGCGCGTCGAGGTGCTGCGCGGGTCGCAGGGGACGTTGTTCGGCAAGAACTCGACCGCCGGGGCGATCAACTTCATCACCCAGAAGCCGAACTTCGACACCACTGGCAACATCTTGGTCGAGGGTGGAAGCGGGGCCTACTTTCACTCGACCGGCGCTATCAACGCCCAGCTTATCGACGAAAAGGTCGCCTTGCGCGTCGCTACGCGACGATGAGCATCGGTGCGGTTAATGGGCTCTAGCCCGGCGAAGTCGCCGCCACCGCCGGACTATTCGAACCGGGTAGCCCCGGCGACAGCGTCGACCGCGCGTGGGAGTATTGGTGTGCGCGGCGCGCAATTCCAAGCGACGCCGTTCACAGCAGATCTTCGACCCGGATCGGCATCTTGCGGATACGCTTGCCGGTAGCGTGATAGACGGCGTTGGCGACGGCGGCCGCCGCACCCACCATCGACACTTCGCCGACGCCCTTGGCGCCGGTCGCGTTGATCAGCGGATCGGGCAAGTCGATAAAGGCGACGTCGATGTCGCCGATGTCGGCGTTGACTGGCACGACATAGTCGGCGAAGTCGGCGTTGAACCAGCCGCCAAAACGCGGGTCGACCTCGGTTTCCTCGCGCAGCGCCGAGCCGATCGCCATGACGACGCCGCCCCGCACCTGGCTGGCAGCGGTGCGTGGGCTGACGATGCGGCCGCCGTCGACGACGCTGACAACCCGCGGCACGCGCACGCGGCGGGTACGCGGCTCAACACGGACCTCGACGAAATGCGCGATATAGCTGAACGTCGTGAACGTCGGATAGTCCGGCCCCGCCCGCACGGTGTCGCCGGCACGCAGCTTGTCGAGCACCGTGGCGTCCTGGCCAGAGGCGACATTCGACACCTCGACCTGCAGGACGGGGCGGCGTGTCATCGCGAGTTGCTGGTGGATCGTCCCCGGCAGCGTCCGCCCGGCGGCGAGTTCGGCCATCGCCGTCTTTAGCTGGTCGGCGGCCTTGATCGCGGCAGGAACGACGCTTGCCGTGCCCCACGACCCTGCCGTCATATGCTGCGGCGCGGCGGCGGTATCGCCGATGACAATCTCGAGCCGCTCGCCACTGATGCCCAGCTCGCGCTGCAGGACTTGCGCGATCACCGTCCGGATGCCCTGGCCCATCTCGTGCCCGGCGACCGCAAACCGCGTGCCGCCATCGGCGGTAATGCGCAGCGTCGCAATCGTCGGCGTCGTCGGCCCTGGGTAACCGCCGGCGGCGACGCCCCAGCCGACCATCGTGCCATCGGGTAGCACCATCGAGCCGGGGGTCATCGTGCGTTTATCCCAGCCGAACCGGCGCGCGCCTTCGGACAGGCACTCGGGAAGGAAGCACGACGACAGCGGGTGACCGGTCAATGGATCGACCATTGCGCGGCGGTCGAGACGGAACGCTACCGGATCGCGGTTGACCTTGTAGGCAAGCTCATCGATGGCGCTTTCGAACGCGAAATGCGCCGGATGCGGGTGCGGCGCGCGCATGAAGCCCGGATTCTGCGTATCGATCCGGATATTGGCGGCGGTGCCGTCATAATCCGGCACGCCGTACATGCGCGGCGGCGATTCGTGATATGCTGGCGGGAACGTCCCCTTGCGCGACTGCTGCTGGTCGGCGTCGTAGCGCACCGCGACGAGCTTGCCCGCGCTGTCCGCGCCGAGCGTCACATGGTGACGGCTGAGCGGCCGGAAGGTGGCGTTGTGGAAAATCTGCCCGCGCGGCATCACCAGCTTGACCGGACGCCCGATCAGCATGGCGGCGCGCGCGACGATCGCTGTCTGGCGCTGGCTTGAGCCTTTCTGGCCAAATGCACCGCCGATATACGGGCTCTTCACTTCGATGACGCTTTGATCGAGGTGGAGCGCCCGCGCCACCGAAGCGCGAACCATGCTGGCGCCCTGCGTGCCCTCGTAGATCGTCAGCTTGCCATCCCGCCACACCGCTGTCGTAGACAGCATCTCGATCGGGTTGTGATGCTGCGCCGGCGCGACGTAATGCGCGTCGATCGTCGTTGCTGCAGTCGCGAGGCCACGGGTCGCGTCGCCGAACTTGTTAGGCCGGAACGGCTCGCGCGAGGTTCCCGGACTGTCGATCACCGCCATGAACGGCGCTTCGGTGTAGCGCGGCCGGATCGCTTCGGCGCCCTCGATCGCCGCTTCGAGCGTCTCGGCCACGACCAGTGCCACCGGCTGACCGCGATAGGCGATTTCGGTTGTGATCAGCGGTATCGATGGGGCCGGCGGCGCCGCGCTGGCCGACGCCGCCGGGCCGGACCTGGCAGCGGGCGGAATGGCGTAGTCGACGGCGGTCAGTACGCGCACGACGCCGAGCACGCGCAGCGCCGCCGTGGTCGACAGTTCCTCGATCCGGCCCTTGGCGATCGTCGCCGGCACGGTCATCGCATAGAGTAAGCCGGGCAGCCGAACATCGGCGGCATAAGCGGTCGCGCCTAACACCTTGTCGTGCGCGTCGATACGCTCGCGGTCGGGGAAGGGGGCTGCGGACATCAGGCATTCCTCGAGGCGGCGATCATCAGCGCGTCAGCGACGGTGCGCGCACCGAGCTCGACCTTGTAACCATTCTGCTTTCCGGCAACCGCGCCGACGAAGGCGGCGTGACCGGCTGCGAGCGCGCTATCCGGCGTCAGCGTCTGGCCAGCGAGCCGCTGCTCCGCCCCGTGCGCTCGCCATGGCCGTGTCGCCACCCCGCCTAGCGCAATGCGCGCGCGCGACACCCGATTGCCGTCCATCTCGAGCGCCACGGCGGCGGAGGCGAGTGCGAAGGCGTAGCTCTCACGGTCGCGGATCTTGTGATAGGTCGACCGCCCTCCGGCGACGGTCTTGGGAACCGTGATCGCGGTGATGATCTCGCCCGGTGCCAGCGTGAACTCGAGGTGCGGCGTCGCGCCCGGCAGCCGGTAGAGCGCGTCGATCGGGATCGTCCGGGTACCCACGGGCCCGATGACCTCGACCGTGGCATCCATCGCGGTCAACGCGATCGGCCAGTCGCCGGGGGATACCGCCGTGCAGGCCTCGCTCTGGCCCAGCACCGCCTGGCCGCGATCGAGCCCGCCGATCGCCGCGCACCCCGATCCCGGCGTGCGCTTGTTGCACGGATAGCTGCCGACCGCCGACGGATTGCCGGTGCCGTTGCGAAAATAGACGCAGCGCGTCCGCTGCAGTAGATTGCCACCGACCGTCGCCATGTTGCGAAGCTGTTGCGACGCGGCCTTGGCGAGCGATTCAGCGAGTACGGGATAATCGCGGCGTATCACAATGTCGGTCGCCACCGTGCTCATCGGCGCCAGCGCCCCGAACCGCAGCCGGTCTCCGCCGGTGTCGATATGGTCCATGCCGGCGATGCTGGTCACGTCGATCAGATGCGCCGGTCGCTCGACGTCAAGCTTCATCAGGTCGTAGAGCGAGGTTCCGCCGGCGATGTAGCGCGCCCCGTCGCCAGCCGCGGTAAACGCCTGCACCGCCGCCGCGGCGCTGGTTGGACGAACGTAGCTGAACGGCCTCACGACCGCTGGCCCATCTTGGCGGCGGCGTCCTCGATAGCGGCGACGATCCCGACATAAGCCCCGCAGCGGCACAGATTGCCGCTCATATATTCGCGAATGTCGGCTCGCGACGTGGCGTTGCCTTCGCGCACGCACGCCACCGCCGACATGATCTGGCCGGGCGTGCAATAGCCGCACTGGAGCGCCTCGTGGTCGACGAACGCTTGCTGCATCGGGTGCAGGCGCTTGCCGTCGGACAGCCCTTCGATCGTCGTCACGGCGCGGCCGTCGGCCTTGGCGGCGAGCGTCAGGCATGACACCACGCACCGACCGTCGATGTGAACGGTGCACGCGCCGCACTGGCCGTGATCGCAACCCTTCTTGGCGCCCGTCAGCGCCAGCCGCTCGCGCAAGAGATCGAGCAGCGATGTCCGCGCGTCTACCTCGACATCGACACGCTGGCCGTTGACGACGGTGTGCAGCATCACGGTCTGGTCACGCAGCGCCGGGCGCGCTGCCAACGGCGCGATGGTTGCGGGAGCAGCGTCGGCGCGCCTCGCCATAGGCACCGCCGCGAGCACCGCTGCACCGGCTTGCAACGTCGCGCGGCGCGTGATCGCCAGCGGCTTCATTTGGCCCGGCACTGCGGATTCGTGCGGATCGTCGCTTTGCGCCATCTCAAAATCTCCGAAGCGGATTTGGGTACGAAAGAGGCAGTGCAAGGCACATTCGCATCACTCACTATTCAAGTATGCCCAGTTTGGCCCGATGGTAAATTGACACCTGCGATAGTGTATAGACTGTTGAGCTGTCGTGAACATGCAGATGACGAGAGGTCGCGCAACGGTGCTGTCAGTTTAACGCTAAATGTCTCCGCCTGGGGCAAGGGGTGGATAAACTTCCGACGATCCGAATCCGACGGACCGCTGGCTGAGTGCTCGATGAAATCCGTCTCCTACAAACGCTATCGTTTCCCACCCGACTTGAGCCGCGACGCGGTGCGGCTGTATTTCCGTGCCGCCCTTAGCCTGAGGGACGTCGTGGCGCTGCTTGTCGAAGGCGGGATCGAAGTCAGCGATCAGACGATCCGCTGCTGGACGCGGAAGTTCGGTGAGCTCTATGCGGCGAACCTGCGTTTGCGGCTTCCGGCGCCGACCGGTTGGTGTCAACTCGACGAGATGGTGGTAAAAATCCCCCGCAATTTCTTGTGGGTGTGGCGCGCGCTCGACGACGAGGGGGATATGCTCGTCCAGCGCCGGCGTAACAAGAGGGCTGCCTACGTTATGCTGCGGAAGCTGCTGGGCCGCTCCGGCAATCACCCCGAAGCGATCGTCACCGACAAGCTCACCTCTTACCGCGCTGCACTCCGCGAGCTCGGCCTGACTGCCCGGCATTAGGCCGGCACCATGCAGGCCAACAACCGGGCCGAAAATTCGCACCTGCCGGTCAGACGACGTGAACGGAAACAACAGAAGTTCAAATCAAAGGGCTTTGCCCGACGGCTCCTCGCGACCCACGCAGCCGTCGATAACAGCTTCAGCCTCCGGCTTCATCTCGTGGCTCTGACCGACCCTGCGTCTCGTTCGAGGCGAAGCCCACCGGATGTGGGCAGCCGCTACCGCCGCCGCCTGAGTTGACCAGCAGGGTAGGGGGCCTTCGAGCTTAGCCAAGTTAACCGGACAGTTCCGACATAACAGGTGTCGGCGGCTGGTCGTCTCCCTGGACGTGGTGTAGCTCCGACAGATCGGACACCTCACGAATGCCGGAACGTTGAGCCCCGGCGAGAGCAAACCCGCTACGTTCAAGCCATTTCGCAATCTTCGTCACGACAGGCGAAAGCGAATGGAAACCGCGACTCCGGGATCGTTGTCGGCGATGGACAATTCGGCGTGATGCAGTTGAGCAACCGCAGCCGCGAGCGAAAGGCCCAGCCCTGATCCAGGCAATGCTCGGCTGCGTTCGAGCCGGTAGAAGCGCTGAAGGACCTTCGCGCGATCGGCCGCCGGAATGCCTGGGCCATTGTCGGTGACGACGGCTAGAACGGCGTCCGGCTCACGGCGGAGACCAATTGTGATCAGGCTATGCGCGGGCGTATGGACCAGCGCATTTTCGACGAGATTGTTGAACATCTGCGCCAAAAGGTCCCCGTCGCCTTCGACGGCGATGTCTGGCTCGATCGAAAGCCGAAGTGCTTTCGCCTGATCTTCGATCGCGGGTTGATACGCCATCGCGACCCGTTCGAGAACGTCGCTCAGATCGACCCTCTTGAACCGGTCGCTTCCCATCCCGGCTTCGAGTGTTCCGATCCGCAGTAGCGCCCGAAACATCCCGAGGACTTCGTCGACTTGGCTCGTGGCGTCATCGATCGCTTGCCGGTGAACTTCGATGGAAGGGCTTTCTCGTGCGGCTTCGAGCCGTTGGCGAAGCCGCGTCAGCGGCGTACGCAGGTCATGCGCAATATCGGTCGACACTTGGCGCATGCCCGTCACCAACGCCTCGATCCGTTCGAGCATGAGGTTGAGATTGGTTGACAACCGGTCAAACTCCAACCCCATCCCCATGTTGGGCACCCGCTCAGAGAGGCCGCCAAGCATCACGACGTTTGCGGCCGCGTTGACTTGATCAAGGCGTCGGACGAAAATCGAGGCAATCATATAGCCTGCGCCCAGCGCGAGCACGGTGATTCCGATGCCGCTCCACAGCGCAACCGTGTCGAGCCAGTCGCGCAGTTCGGCGACATCGTAGCTGTTTGAACCAACAACAAGAAGCGAGCGATCCTTGAGCGCGACGCCGTAGGTCCGCATCTCCAAAGTGGCATCGGGCGGATCGCCAGGACTCGCGCGCTCTTCGACTTTCACCTTTCCCCATCCCATAGGAGCGAGCGGCAAGTCTCCGGCAACGCGAGCGCCTGCCCGATCGATCAACGCATAGCGAAATTCTCGGGCATCGCCTTTGGCACCCCGTATCGCGTCAACAACGGCGCGACGGCCCTCGCGCCGATCCTCACCCCGAAGCCGGGTCGCTTCGGTCATCAGCGTATCGGTCGTAACATGTTCGGCATAGCGTGAAACCGCGACATCGACGACGACGACGAGGGTGATTGCGCCGACGGCGAACAACGCGGCAAAAAACAGCGCTAGGCGGAACGCGGCGCTACGAAAGATGCTAGCCACCGCCGTCGATCCGGTAGCCCGATCCGCGCACGGTATGGATGAGTTCGCTCGCGAACCCGCGGTCCACTTTCGCGCGCAGGCGGCTGATATGGCTTTCGATAACATTGGTGCGTGGATCGAAATGAAACGACCAGACATTTTCGAGCAGCATCGTGCGCGTTACGATCTCGCCAGCGTGCTGCATCAGATATTCGAGCAGCTTGAACTCCTGCGCCTGCAATTCGATGCGCACACCCGCCCGAGTGGCTGATCGCTTGAGCCGGTCGAGCTCGAGATCGGCTATGCGTAATATCGTCAAGTCTTCGCCGAGCGGCGGACGTCGGCCGAGCGCGGTCACACGGGCAAGCAGCTCGGTCATCGCAAACGGCTTAACCAGATAGTCGTCGCCGCCCGCCTCTAGGCCTTCGACACGATCATCAACCCCGTCCATCGCGGTCAGAAATATCACCGGAGTACGGACGCCAGCGGCCCGTACCGCCTTGACGACGTTCAGCCCGTCGATCGTCGGAACCATGCGATCGATAATCAGCACCCCATAAGTCTCGCCGGTCGCATGGTAAATAGCGTCACGGCCTTCGCTGCAGGCGTCGACGACATGGCCTGCCTGAGTCAGGCTGCGCACGACATGATCGCGCGTTGCCGCGTCATCCTCGAGAAGCAGGATTTTGATCAGCCTGCTCCTTATTGCGGGCGTTGCCTGATAGCCTTAACGCGCAGGCCCCCTGCACGGGCAAGTTGGGAATTAATTAGGTTGGGACCACCCTGGGCAGATCATGGAACGCCTATTGATCTGGTCCAAGGCATCCCGCCTTTCGGAGTCGAGTGATGAAATCCATTCTCAATCTGGTGGCTGTCGGTTCGCTGGCTGTCGTAGCCGGCACTGCGCTTGCCGCGTCTGCCACCACCCAGAGCTATGCCGGCCAGAAGTTGGCGCACAATGCCAAAATTACGATGGCGCAAGCCACCGCGATCGCCTTAAAAGCACATCCGGGCCGGATCACCGACAAAGAACTCGAAAACGAAGGCGGCGGCAGCGGACTGCGCTATTCGTTCGATATTTCCAACGGTGGCAAGACGTTCGAAGTTGGCGTCGATGCGGCGTCAGGTGCCGTCCTCGAAAACAAGACCGAGGGCAGCAACCCCGACTAAGCGACCTGAATCTAAAGAGCCTCGGAAATTCACGCGTATTTCCGAGGCTTTTATCTGCTTATTGCAACGTCGCGTATTCAATCAGCATGCTATTAAGCAAGGCTTACCAGCCGAAGCCGTTGCCAAAACCGAAGCCGCTCCCGTAGCCGCCGCCCCATCCCCAGTCATTCCAGTTCCATCGCGCGTTCGAGTATTCCTGCGCGGCGAAGGCTTGCTGATCAGCAATGTGCTGCGCCTGCTTTTGCTGAACGTAACGGCCGTAGGCTGCCTGTGTACCGACATAAAGACAGTGGCAGCCGACAGGATCAGCATAGACATAATGAATTACGTCCCCTCGCGTGCGGGTCACAAATTTGTTGGACGGCAGCTCCGCGAGCATGGCTCGCCGCTTCGGCGTGTTAGCCGGACGCTGCTCGAAGCCGGCAGCTGCAAGCGAATCCTCTTTGATTGCGACACGCTGTGCAGTGGTTTGGCA
>JAYTHJ010000176.1:0-13752 GCA_043732725.1 Sphingomonadaceae bacterium
GCGCGGCGGGCTCGACTTCGCCTCCGAGACCTTCGCGGAGCTGACCGCCGAAGCCGTGGTTCTTCGTCCCACCGCGCTCGACCCGCGGCTCAGCGGCAAGGATATCAAGCTGGCGGCGCGGATCGGCGGCAGCTTCGCTGCACCGCTGGTCGACTACACGCTGACCAGCCCCGCGTTCCGCTATGGCACCACCGGCTTCAGCCAGTTCCGCGCGACGGGTGTGGTTGCCGCGGCACAGCGCCCGCTCACCATCCCGGTCACCGCCACCGCCACGCGGCTGAGCGGCGTCGGTGAGACCGGCGCGGCGCTGCTCACCAATCTGCACATCGTCGGGCCGCTGGTGATCGCGCGCGGCCAGCTAAGTGTCACAGGCCTCACGCTGCGCTCGGACCGGCTGAGCGGTACCGGCCGCGTGACGTTCGACTTCGCCAGCGGCAGATACGTCGCCGATGTCGATGCGCTGCTGCCGCGCTACGCCGTGGCCGGGCTGGGCATCGCCGACGTTACCGCCAAGCTGCACGCGGTTCCCGGCAACGGTGGCACGCGGGCGACCGGCAGCGCCGTGGTCGCGGTCACCAGGCTCGACAACGCGTTTTTTGCCAAGCTGCTGCAGGGTCTGCCGCGCATCACGACCAGTTTCGATGCCGCGTCCGACCTCAGCGTCGGCTTCAGCGGTACGCGGCTGACCGCTCCCGGCCTGACGCTCGCCGGGGCGGGCAGCCAATCACCCGCCGGTATTGTGCGCTTCACCGGGCAGGGCGTCTCGCGGGCGTACGGCCCGGTGACGCTGGCGCTCGCTGGGCCGATCGATACGCCGACCGTCGACTTGCAGCTCGCGCATCCCGGGCTTGGCCTTGGGCTGACTGGGCTCGTGGCTCACATCGCCCCCGCTGGATCCGCGTGGAGCTTCGACGCACATGGCGGCTCGAGCTACGGTACGATAGCGGCACGCGGCAGCATCGACGGCAGTAGCGGTCCGCTCGCTATCGACATTGCGCAGGCGACGCTCGCGGGGCTGACGACTCACGGGCACATCGTCCAGATCGCCGCGGGGCCGTTTGCCGGACGGCTCGACCTCACCGGCGACGGGCTTCACGGCAGCGTCGCGCTGGCGGGCACAAGTGGTGGAGCGGTGCAGCGCGCCGACGTCGCGCTGACCGCCGCCAAGGCGCGGCTGGCCCTGACCCCGGCGGTGACGATCGGGCGCGGCACGTTGAGCGCGACCGTACTACTGCCCGATAGCGGCGCGTCGGTGCAGGGCCGCTTCGACCTCGGCGACGTCCATCGCGGCGGGCTGGTACTGAGTACGACGAAGGGCAGCATCGCCTACGCCAACGACCGCGGCACGCTGCAACTCAATGCCAGCGGCACCGCCGGGGTGTCGTTCACGCTGGCGACGACCATCGTCGCCGATCCGGCGCGCGTCACGGTCGCCGTCAGCGCCACCGCCGGCGACCGCGCGCTGACGCTCGATCACCCGGCCGTGCTGACGCGCGTCGGAGCCGCGGCCGGCAGCGGCACTGTGAGTGCCTGGAGCCTTGCGCCGGTGGCAATCGTCACCCCCGACGGCCGCACCGAGCTGTCGGGACGCTACGGCGACGGCTTCGCGGTGCACGCCCGGCTCGACCGCATCGGGCTCGAGCTGCTGACCATCGTCAGCCCCGATCTTGCGATCACCGGCAAGCTGTCGGGGACGCTCGATCTCAGCGCCCCAGCCGACGGCGCGCTGCCGACCGGCAACGCCGCATTGCGCGTCACCGGATTGACTCGCACCGGGCTAGCTGCCGCGTCGCTGCCGGTCGACATCGCGCTCAATGCCGCAATCAGCAACGGCAGCGCCGCCGCGCGCGCGACGATCATCCGCGGCGGCGTCATCGAGGGGCGCATTCAGGCGCAGCTCAAGGACATCCCCGGCGCCCGCGCCGAGCCGCTGCTCCAGCGGCTGCTCGCCGCGCCGCTGTTCGCGCAGGCGCGCTACAACGGCCCGGCGCAGGCGCTCTGGCCGCTCGCGGGGGTCGAGGCGGTCGACGTCCGAGGCACCGTGCAGATCGCCGCCGACATCGGCGGGCATCTCGGCGACCCGCGCTTAACCGGCACGATCCGCACCGCCGCGGCGCGCTTCGAGACCGCGACGCTCGGCACGGTCGTCGATAACATCGCGCTCGACAGTCGCTTCACCGAATCGCGCCTCGACCTGACTAGCTTCACCGGCACCGTCGGCAAGGACGGCAAGGTCAGTGGCAGCGGCAGCATCGATCTGTCGTTGGAGCGCAATTTTCCGCTCAACCTCCGCCTGAACCTGATCAATGCCCAGGTGCTCAACCGTGACGACCTGCGCGCCACGCTGACCGGGCCGCTGACGATCGTCAGCAACGCCGCCGGCGCGAAGATCAGCGGCAAGCTCACCGTCGACCGCGGCCGGCTACGCATCGGCAAGCCCGCCGTCGAGGACGTGCCGGTCTTGGACGTCCGCGAGGTTAACGCCGCGCTGCTCGGGCGTCGGGTCAAACGCGAGAACGCGCCGACGAAGTGGTCGCTCGACGTCACGCTCAGCGCGCCGGGCCGCCTCGAGGTCACCGGCATGGGCATCGAGTCCGAGTGGCGCGGCGATCTGCGCGTCACCGGCGCGGCGACCGCACCACAGCTGACCGGGCGCGTCCAGGTCGTCCGCGGTGATTACGAGTTCGCCGGCAAGCGCTTCGAGCTGACCCGCGGCGACCTGCGCTTCGCCGGCGGCTATCCGCCCGATCCAGTCGTCGACGTCATTGCGGAGAACACCAGTTCGGGGTTCACCGCACAGCTGGCAATCACCGGCACTGCACAACGCCCCGAGATCAAGTTCAGCTCGGTCCCGGCGCTGCCCGAGGACGAGGTGCTATCGCGCGTGCTGTTCGGCGCTTCGATCACCAGTCTGTCGGCTCCCGAGGCGATCCAGCTGGCGGGCGCGCTGGCCTCGCTGCGCAGCAACGGCAAGGGCACCGCGTTCAATCCGATCAACCTCGTCCGCAAGACGCTGCACATCGACCGGTTGCGCATCCTCCCCGCTAACGCGACGCTCAACCGCAAGACTTCGGTCGCGGCGGGCCAGTACATCGGGCGGCGGGTCTACGTCGAACTCGCCACCGACGCGCAGGGCTACACCGCCTCGACCATCGAAGTTTCGCTGACCCGCGCGCTGTCGGTGCTGTCCGAAGTCGCGACGCAGGGCGGCACAAGTGTCAATTTGCGGTGGAAGCGGGATTATTAGGGGCGGTTTTCAGTCAGACGTGCGCCCGTTCGCGACCGCCTTTCTTGTCAACGCCAGCGCATCGCGTATGACGGCGGCGATGAGCGGTTCCCTTCACCTCAACGTCAGTGGCGGCGTTGCGCGGCTGCTGATCGACAGGCCGGCACGGCGCAATGCTTTTGACCAGACGATGTGGGAGGCGTTCCCGGCGCTCGTCGAGCGCGCCATGGCCGATGCCGCGGTGCGGTTGCTGATCGTGCAGGCAGCCGCACCCGGGCCGTTCTGCGCCGGGGCCGACATCGCCGAATTCGGCGTCTATTCGCGGGAGCCAGCTTGGCGCGCTGCCAATCAGGCGGCGATGCGCGCGACACAGGTGACGCTGACGCAGGCCCCGAAGCCGACGATCGCGCTGGTCGAGGGCGACTGTATCGGCGGCGGCTGCGCGATCGCGCTGGCGTGCGATATGCGTGTGGCGACGGCGACGGCGCGCTTCGGCATCACGCCCGCCAAACTCGGGTTGGTTTATCCGCTGCATGACACGCGGCTGCTAGTCGAGCTGGTCGGCCCGGCACACGCCAAGCGCCTGCTGTTCACCGCCGGGCTGATCGATGCCGCCGAGGCGCTGCGGATTGGCCTCGTGCAGTTGCTGGTGGACGATGCGGCGACGGCGATCGAGACGCTGGCCCAGTCCGTCGTCGCAGGATCGGCGCATACGCAGCGCGCGAGTAAGGCAATCGTGCGCCGTATCCTCGACGGCGCGAACGACGACGATGCCGCCTTGGCAGCCGAGTTCGACGCGGCGTTCGACGGCCCTGATTTCGCCGAGGGCGTCGCCGCCTTCCTCGCCAAACGCCCCGCAAGGTTCGGCGCATGAGCCTGCTGATCGTCGCCGATCACGCGTCGAACATTGTCCCCGACGACGTCGATCTCGGGATTCCGGCGGCATGGCTGGGCGAGCATATCGCGGTCGACATCGGCAGCGCGGCGCTGGCACGGGCGTTGGAGGCCGAGTTCCGCTGCCAAGCGGTGTTCGCCGAGGTGTCGCGCCTCGTCATCGACGTCAATCGCGAGCCCGAGCGCCCCGACATGATCCCCGAGCTGAGCGACGGACGGGTGATAGCCGGTAACATCGGTCTTTCTCCGGCCGAGCGGCAGCGCCGGATCGAGCGCTACTTCTGCTCCTATCACGCCGCGATCGAAGCGGCGCTCGTGCAATCGCGGCCCGCACTGATCGTTGCGGTCCACAGCTTCACGCCGCGGCTTGTCAGCCGTCCCAACGAAGCCCGGTCGTGGCCGGTCGGTATCCTTTACAACCGGGATAATCGCGCCGCCGCGCTCGGCATCGCGTGGCTTCGCGAGCAGGGCTTTGATACGGGCGACAACCAGCCCTATTCGGGTCGTGACCTCAATTACACGATGAACCGCCACGCTGAAGCCGCTGGTATCACTTACCTCGGCTTCGAGGTCAGGCAGGATCAGCTCGCCAATGCGGCAGGGATCGCGCACTGGTCGCAGATGCTGAGCAGCACCATTCGCCACGTCGCCCAAGCGCTGGCGCTCAACCTGGGGAACTCCGCATGACCTTGTTCGACAAGTCGAAGCTGCCAAGCCGCCACGTCACCGTCGGTCCCGAGCGCGCGCCGCACCGGTCATACTATTATGCCATGGGACTGACCGAGGCCGATATCGCCAAGCCGTTCGTCGGCGTCGTGTCGTGCTGGAACGAGGCGGCCCCGTGCAACACGGCGCTCGACCGGCAGGCACGCGTCGCCAAGGAGGGCGTCATCGCCGGCGGCGGCACACCTCGGATGTTCACGACGATCACCGTCACCGACGGTATCGCGATGGGGCATCAGGGGATGAAGTCATCGCTGGTGAGCCGTGACGTCATCGCCGATTCGGTCGAGCTGACGATGCGCGGCCACAGCTACGACGCGCTGGTCGGCATCGCCGGCTGCGACAAGTCGTTGCCCGGGCTGATGATGGCGATGCTGCGCCTGAACGTGCCAAGCGTCTTCATGTACGGCGGCTCGATCCTGCCGGGGCGGTTTCAGGGACGCGATGTCACCGTCGTCGACGTTTTCGAGGCGGTCGGGCAATATGCCGCTGGCGGCTGCCCGCTGCACGAGCTGATCGCGCTCGAGAAGGTCGCCTGCCCCGGCGAGGGCGCGTGCGGTGGACAGTTTACCGCGAACACCATGGCCTGCGTCTCGGAAGCGATCGGGCTGGCGCTGCCAGGCTCGGCGGGAGCCCCCGCGCCGTACGTCAGCCGCGACGAATACGCCCGTGCCAGCGGCGAGGCGGTCATGCAACTAGTGGCGCGGCAGCTCAGGCCGCGTGACATCTGTACGCGCCAAGCCTTCGAGAATGCAGCGACGGTGGTGGCGGCGACCGGCGGCTCGACCAATGCCGCGCTACATTTGCCGGCGATGGCGGCCGAGGCGGGCATCGTCTTCGACCTGTTCGACGTCGCCGAGATCTTCAAGCGCACGCCGTACATCGCCGATCTCAAGCCCGGCGGGCGTTACGTCGCCAAGGACCTGTTCGAGGCGGGCGGCGTGCAGATGGTGATGAAGACGTTGCTCGAAGGCGGCTTCCTGCACGGCGACTGCCTGACCGTCACCGGGCGGACGATCGCGCAGAACCTCGAAGCGACCGTCTGGCATGCCGATCAGGACGTCGTGCGGCTGGTCAGCAACCCGCTCAGCCCGACCGGAGGCGTCGTCGGACTGCGCGGCAATCTCGCCCCCGACGGCGCGATCGTCAAAGTCGCAGGCATGACGATGCTGCAATTCTCCGGACCGGCACGAGTGTTCGACCGCGAGGAGGATTGCTTCGCCGCGGTGCAGGCGCGCGAATACGAAGCGGGCGAGGTGCTGGTGGTCCGCTACGAGGGCCCCAAGGGCGGCCCCGGTATGCGCGAAATGCTCTCTACGACGGCGGCGCTCTACGGCCAGCATATGGGCGGCGAGGTCGCGCTGATTACCGATGGACGCTTTTCGGGCGGCACGCGCGGTTTCTGTATCGGCCATATCGGTCCCGAAGCGGCCGATGGCGGGCCGATCGCGCTGATCGAGAACGGCGACGTCATCAGCATCGACGCGGCGGCGGGTACGATCGAGCTGGCGGTCGACGACGCCGAACTCGCCCGCCGTCGCGCCGCGTGGCAGCCGCGGACCACCGACTATCAGTCGGGTGCGCTCTGGAAATATGCGCAAGGCGTCGGACCGGCGCGCTTCGGGGCGTTGACGCACCCCGGCGCGAAGTCCGAGCGCCACGTCTACGCCGATATTTGACGGCTATTCGCTTTGACGGAATGAGCGGGTTAGCCAGTGCTTCGATCACAGAGAACCAAAGTCTACAGGCCGAACCAGTGCTTGCGGCGATGACGTGGCGGTTTGGCCGCCGCAGCCGGGCCGGCGTCGGGCAGGACCGGATTGCCGAGCGCATCGCGCGGTACTTCGGAGCCGTTGGTCAGCTCCCGGTGCGCATAGCGCCGTACAACGCCGTGGCTGATCAACCCGCTATAGCCAGGGCCAACCGGACTCAGATGGCGCGACGCAGCGACCGACCGCGGCGGTCCGACATAGAGCGGCGACGCGACGCAACCGGTGAGCAGCAGGCCCACGGCGAGCATCGGCAGGGCAGTCCGGCGAGCGTGCATCATGTCCGCGGTCCATACAGCAGCGCGGTTTGATGACAAGCGGCACCACCGGCAGGCTGCTCACGTTCCCGGTGCTGACGGCAGCCGAAATGCGTTCGGCGGAGGCTGTGGTTATCGCCGCCGGGACGCCGGCCGAAGTGCTGATGGAGCGGGCAGGGCGCGCCGCCGCGACCGCAATCATGGCATTTGGAGGCCCGCGGGAGGCGCTGGTGCTGTGCGGAGCCGGCAATAACGGCGGCGATGGCTATGTCGTTGCGCGGCTGCTGCGCGAAGCGGGTTATCTTATCAGCGTCGCAGCGTCGGGACCATCGGCGACACCGGCTGCAACAGCCGCGGCCGACCGTTGGGCCGGGGCTGTGACTTCGCTTGCGGCGGCTAGACCGACCCCTCTCGTCGTCGACGCGCTGTTCGGCAGCGGTCTGACGCGGCCACTGACGCCCACGCTGCGCAGCGCCGCGTCGCCGCTGCTGGCGGCCGGCCGGCTGCGCATTGCGCTCGACCTGCCGAGTGGCCTCGACGCCGATAGCGGTGCTGATCTCGGCGCGCTCGCTGTCGCCGACCTGACGATCGCCTTCGGCGCCCTCAAACCGGCGCACTGCCTCGAGCCGGGCCGGACGTGGTGCGGGCGGATCGTTGTCGCCGACATCGGCCTCGGCGAGATCGCGTCGCAATTCCATCGTATCAAGCCGCCGCAGCTTACGACGCCGGGAGCGGACACAAATAAATATGCGCGCGGTGCGGTGCTGGTGCTCGGCGGTCCGTCGGGTAGGGGCGGTGCGGCCCGGCTGTGCGCGCGCGCGGCGCTGCGTAGCGGGGCCGGGTTGGCGATGATCGCGGTGCCACCCGACGCGCTCGCGGAGAATGCGGCGCGGCTCGATGCCGTGATGCTCGCCGTCGTGCAGGACGGCACGGCGCTACGCGATTTGCTCGCGTCACGGCGGTTCGCTGCGGTCGCGGCGGGCCCTGGCCTTGGCACCGGCGACACGGCGCAAGAACTGGTGATGGCGCTAGTGGCGAGCGGGCTCCCGGCGGTGCTCGATGCCGATGTGTTCACGCTGTTCGCCGGTGCCCCCGAGCGGCTGGCAGCGGCGCTGCGTGGCCCGGCGGTGCTGACGCCGCACGCGGGCGAGTTCACCCGGCTGTTCGGGACGTTGTCCGGCAGCAAGGTGGCGCAAGCTCGCGCGGCCGCCGTCCGGTGCGGAGCCGTCGTGCTGTTCAAGGGTGCCGACACCGTCGTCGCCGCGTCCGACGGTCGCGCCGCGATCAACACGCACGCCTCGCCGGACCTTGCCACCGCCGGTTCGGGCGACGTGCTGACCGGCATTGTTGCGGGCCTGCTCGCGCAAGGGCAGCCGCCGTTCGAAGCGGCATGTGCGGCAGCGTGGCTGCACGGCGAGGTCGGGCGGCGCGGCGGGGCAGGGCTGACCGCCGACGATTTGCCCGAGCTGCTGCCGGCAGTGCTGCGCGACGTGCGGCAACGCGAGTGAGCGACTGGCTGCCGATCGTCCGGCTCGGCGCGCGCGGCGATGGCGTCACTGCCGACGGGCGGTTCGTGCCTATCACCGTGCCCGGCGACACGGTGCGTTTCGACCCATTCGAGCTGAGACCCGGCCCCGACCACGCGAACCCGCCGTGCCGCCACTTCCCCGAATGTGGCGGCTGCCAACTCCAGCACGTCGGTGACGCGGCGTATGCGGCGTGGGTTAACGCTCGCATCCTGAGCGCGCTCGATGCCGTGCGCGTCCCCGTCCGCGCGGTCGACTCCGTCGCGCTGTCACCGCCGCGCAGCCGCCGCCGCGCCAGCCTGCGCGCGGTCAAACGTGGCGGTCAGCTGTCGCTCGGCTTCAACGCTGACGCCAGCCACCGCATCGTCGACATGCGAGAGTGCTGGGTATTGCGTCCCGAATTGTTCGCGCTGGTTACGCCGCTGCGCAAGCTGCTAGCGGTGTTGCTCGGCAACGGGCAGGGCGCGGGTATATCGCTGACCGCCAGCGACAGCGGCATCGACGTGCTGCTGGCGGGCGTTGCCGCGACGACACTCGCCGATATCGAGCGGCTGACCGCGTTCGCAGCCACGCACGACCTCGCGCGGCTGGCGGTCGAGGGCGAGGGCGGGGTGGAAATCCTCACCGAGGCGCGCTCCCCGGTGCTGCGCTTCGGCGGTGTGCCGGTGCTGCTGCCGCCCGCGCCATTCCTGCAGGCAACTCGCGAGGGCGAAGCGTCGCTGCAAGAAGCCGTGTTAGGTGCTTGCGCTGGCGCGGTCTCGGTCGCCGATCTGTTCTGCGGTCTGGGCACGTTCGCGCTGCCGCTCGCCGCCGCGGCGCGGGTTTACGCCGCCGATGCCAGCGCTGTAGCTGTCGCGGCACTGACCGCTGCGGCGCGGGGCCGGGCCATGCTTGTCGAACACCGCGACCTGTTCCGCCGGCCACTGACGCCCGCCGAGCTGGCGCGGTTCGATGCGGTGGTGTTCGACCCGCCACGGGCTGGGGCCGCGGCGCAAGTGGCGCTGCTGGCCGCATCGGACGTTCCGGTTATCGTCGCGGTATCGTGTAATCCCAATACCTTCGCGCGTGATGCTGCGGTATTGAGCGATGCGGGATACCAGCTGGACCGCCTGTGGCCGGTCGGGCAATTCCGCTGGTCGACGCACGTCGAACTGGTGGCGCGGTTCAGCCGAACGTGATCCTCCCCGACTTCGGGGAGGATTGAACTATGCGAACATTTTCCCGAACGCGCGTTTCGGACGGTCGCGCCAGTGGCCGCGGTGATACGCGTCCGACGCCAGCAGCGGCATCACCGATCCCGCTTCTGCGAAGACCATCTGTTCGAGCGCGGTCGAGACCTTGCCCCAGCTGGCGGCTTCCTTGAGCGTCGACGACGAGCAGGCCCCGTCGCGAGTGTCGGCGACGGTGATCTGAACCGCGTATTTATGCACGTCGACCTCGTGGCCGAGGATCTCGGCACAGACGACGGTGTCCTGGATGAAGTTCTTGGGGACGCCGCCGCCGATCATCAGCAGGCCAGTGACGCCCGCCTTGATCTTGATGTCGGTTAGTTCGCGGAAATCGGCGATCGCGTCGAGCACCATATACGGCTGCCCCGCTTTCATCCGCTCGACCTGATGCTTGACCAGCCCGAAACCCGCCGAGCTGTCGACGAACGCCGGGCAGAAGATCGGCACGTCATGCTCGTACGCCAACTTGACGAGGCTGTTATCCTTCTTGCCATGCCGGGCAAGATACTTGCCCATTTCGCGGATGAAGGCGCGGCTCGAATAGGCCTTCGGCTCAAGACTGTTGGCGATCTCGCCGATCGTCGTGTCGCAGTCCTGCAGCTGCTCCTCATCGATATAGGTGTCGTAGATGCGGTCGATGTAGAGCGAGCGCAGGACGTTATCGTCGGGAATTTCAAGCGCTTGATAGTGCTTATGGCCAAGCCCTTCGAAGAAATCCATATCGACGATGGTTGCCCCGGTGGCGACGATGCCGTCGATCATGTTCGAGCGCAGTAGCTCGGCATACAGATCCATACAGCCGCCGGCGCTGGTCGACCCGGCGATGACGAGGAAGATCGCGCAGTCCTTGTCGGCGAGCATCTGGTTGTAGATGCCGGTGGCCCGCGCCAGATCACGGCTGGTGAAGCTCATTCCCGCCATCTGGTCGATGATCGGGCGCGCGTCGAAGCTGGTGATGTCGATATGGCGCACTGGCGTGCCGAGCAGCTCGGCCTTGCGCTGCTGGTCGATGGGGGCGGCGTCGGTCATGGGATTCTCGCTGTCTTCGACTCCCCCTTCCCGCTTGGGGAGGAGGCTGAGGGGAGGGTTCGCGTGCGCGTTCGCAACCAACGTCGCGCTCGGGCTCCCTCTCTTCAGTCCCCTCCCGAAGTGGAGAGGGGGAGCAGCGAGAAGGCAGCGGCTTAGTTACGTATTGCTGTAACGCTCCGGCGTGACGGTTCGGCGACGGTGTAGACGCTCGCCATCGGTTCGTCGGTGGCGATCACCGTGTCACCGGCGGTGAAGCCGTTGAAGGCGGTGCGCATTGCTGCGCCGTACGCACCGAGCATGCCGATCTCGACGTAATCGCCCGCCGCGATATCGGCTGGCAGCATGAACGGCCCTCGCATGAAGTCGGCATCGTCGCACGTCGGCCCGTAAAAGCTGAACGCCAGTTCGCGGGTGTTCGATTCGCGCAGCAATACGACCGGGAATTGCCAGTTGAGGTGCGCCGCATCGAACAGCGCGCCGTAGGCGCCATCGTTGATGAACAGCACGTCGCCGCGGCGCTGCTCGACGCGCACGACGAGGCTTGAATATTCGGCGCTGAGCGCGCGGCCGGGCTCGCACCACAGTTCGGCGGAATAGCTGATCGGCAGTGCTTCGAAGGCGCGATGGATGACGTCGAAATAGCGCTCGATCGGCCCCGGCTCCATGCCCGGATAGACCGACGGGAAGCCGCCGCCGACGTCGATGACGTCGACCGTGACCCCCGCCGCGACGATGGCGGCGCGGACCAGTAGCATCGCATCCGCATACGCCGCCGGGCTCATCGCCTGACTGCCGACGTGGAAGCAAATGCCGAGCGCATCGGCGGCCTGCCGGGCAGCCATCAGCAGCGGCGCGGACTCGCCCGCACCGACCCCGAACTTCGCCGCGAGGCTGAGCTTCGAATGCGCCGAAGACACACGCAGCCGGACGCACAGCGTCAGGTCGGCCGCCGCCTTGGTCGCTTCGACGATCTTCGCCAGCTCCTCGAGCGTATCGAGTGAGAACGTGCGGACACCGTACTCGAAATACGCCTCGGCGATAGCTTCGACACCCTTCACCGGGTGCATGAAGCACAATGTCGCCGTGGGCAGCAGCGACCGCACCAAACGCACCTCGGCGATTGATGCAACGTCGAAATGCGTGATGCCGCCGTCCCAGAGCAAACGGATCAGCTCGGGCGAAGGATTAGCTTTCACCGCGTACATCGACGTACCCGGAAACTTCGACGCGAAGTAACGGGCAGCGCGGAGCGCGGCGTGCGGGCGGACGAGGGTAACGGGTTGCGACGGACGACAATCGCGGGCTACCCCCAGCGCGTTGCTGGGCTTATGCAATTCAAGGGACCTCCGGGGCGTCAGTTAGCTACGAATGGGTAGCACCAAAGCTGCCTTGCGGTTGGAAGTCCCCTTGGGGCAGCGGGGCGTAACTAGGTTCGATATACCGACGTGTAAAGCGTTTTTTAGGACTCTTTTTCGCGAACGGTTTTTTGCGGTATTCCTTTGGCCGATCATTGACTTAGCGGGAGATAAAAGTGGACGCTTTTTCAACGGTTTCGGGTTCCGATGTCGAGCTTGCCGCAGGCCGGCTGGCAGGCGTCGCGGTACGCACCCCGCTGCTCCGCTCGGACGCGCTCGACGCCGCGACCGGCGCGCGACTCTGGCTCAAGCCCGAGAACTTGCAGCGCACCGGATCGTTTAAATTTCGCGGCGCGTACAACCGGCTGGCGGCGCTGACCGATCTCGAGCGCCGAGCGGGCGTCGTCGCCTATTCGAGCGGTAACCACGCGCAGGGCGTGGCGTTCGCCGCGAAGCTGCTTGGCATCCGCGCGACGATCGTCATGCCGCACGACGCGCCGGGCGTGAAGGTAGCCGCGACCCGCGGCTACGGGGCTGAGGTCGTCCGCTACGACCGACTGACCGAACGGCGCGAACTGATCGCAGCAGCGATCGTCGCGCGCGGCGGCGCGACGCTAGTGCCGCCGTTCGACGACCCATGGGTCGTCGCCGGACAGGGCACCGTGGGCCGCGAAATCGCGCAAGATTTGGCCGCCATGCAGGTCCACGCCGAGGTCGCGCTGGTCTGCTGCGGCGGCGGCGGACTGGCGAGCGGCATCGCCATCGGCGCGGGGCTACCGGTGGTGACAGTCGAACCCGCCGGCTACGACGACGTCGCGCGCAGCCTCGCCGCGGGCCGCATCCTGCCGGTCGTCGACCCCGGCCCGACGCTCTGCGACGCGCTGCAAACGCTGATCAGCGCGCCGCTGACCTTCGGCATCCTGCACGCGCACGGCACTCGTGGCGTCGCCGTCACCGAGGCGCAGGTGCTCGTCGCGATGTGCTTCGCCTTCGACGCGCTCAAGCTCGTCGTCGAGCCCGGCGGCGCGGTCGCGCTCGCCGCGGCGCTGGCGGGAGTGATTGAGTTGAGAGACAAGACCGCGGTGGTGGTGCTGTCGGGGGGTAATGTCGACCCGGTGATTTTTGCACGGTGTTTGCATGACCGACCTTCTTACTGACAAGTAAATGACATCGTTGACGTTACACCTATGGGCGCGTAACGATCTCCCGCTGCCTGCCAATGCAGCTTGAGCCTTCGGTTTGGTAACGAGGGCATCGGAGCGTCGATTGACAGCAGCAGCGATCGTTCCAGCCCACGCGCAGGTCGACTTGACCAGTTGCGATCGCGAACCGATCCATCAGATCGGCGCTATCCAGCCGGTCGGCTTTCTCATTGCGATCTCGTTCGACTGGTTGATCTCTCGCATTTCCGCCAATGCGACCGATTTTCTGGGCGGATCGGTACAGACCCTGCTCGGCACGCCGCTGCGTGATGTGTTCGTCACCGAGGCCGTGCACGCGATCCGAAATCGCCTCACCATGCTCCGCGACGCTGACGCGGTGGAGCGGATCTTCGCGATGCAATTCCAGAATGGTGGAGGTCTGTTCGACGCATCGATCCATATCTCCGGGGCGACGATCATTATCGAAGCCGAGCCAAGCCAGTCTCCGGGGGACTTGAACGCCGGCGCGATGGTCCGCTCGATGATGTCGCGGATGCAGGGGCAGACGAATCTCGCGCGCGAGGCGGTGCGGCTGGTGCAGA
>JAYTHJ010000177.1:0-4427 GCA_043732725.1 Sphingomonadaceae bacterium
GTTTGCACCGCGCCAAATGGTTCGTGTTCCAGCCGGCGCGGGTGACGATGGCCCCCAACGGACACGTCTGGTTTCATCCAAACGGTACGTGCTGGTCGAGCGATTTCAGCCGCGAGCCGCTGGCGCTGCGGGCACTGTTCATCCACGAACTGGTGCATTGCTGGCAGCATCAGCGCGGCATCAACCTCATCCTGCGCCGCCCGCCGTTCGCGCGCTATGCTTATACGCTGCTGCCCGGCAAGCCATTCGCCCGCTACGGCATCGAGCAGCAAGCTTGTATCGTCGAGGATGCCTATCGGCGGCGCGAGGGCGGGCTGGCGGTCTACGACGCGGCGAACTACGAAGCGGCAGTGTATGCAGCGCTGATCCCGTTCGCGCCGGTCTAGATTAGCCCGCGCAGCTCGTAGAGCAAATCGAGCGCCTCACGCGGGCTGAGCTGGTCGGGTTGCAGCGCCGCCAGCCGCTCGCGCAGCGCGTCGGTCGCGGGGACGGCAGCGGCGGCGAACAGCGGCAGCTCGTCGAGGCTCGCCGCCAGCCCGCCGGTCTTCGCCTTGTTCGCCTCGAGCCGCGCCAGCACTTCCTTCGCCCGCGCGATCACCGGCTTGGGCAGCCCGGCGAGCTTCGCCACCGCGAGCCCATAGCTACGGTCGACCGCGCCGGGGACGACCTCGTGCAGGAAGACCAGCTCGTTTTGCCACTCACGGACGGCGACGGTGACCAGCGCCAGCGACTTTAGCCGCGCCGATAGCCTGGTCAGCTCGTGGTAATGCGTCGCGAACAGGCAGCGGCAGGCGAGCCCGTCGTGCACCGCCTCGAGCACCGCCCATGCGATCGCCAGCCCGTCATAGGTCGAGGTACCGCGCCCGACCTCGTCGAGAATGACGAGGCTGCGGCTGGTCGCGGTGGTCAGGATCGCAGCGGTCTCGACCATCTCGACCATGAACGTCGAGCGGCCTTGCGCGAGGTTGTCCGACGCGCCGACGCGGCTGAACAGCCGGTCGACGATGCCGATATGGGCGCTGGCGGCGGGCACGAACGACCCCGCCTGCGCCAGCACCGCGAGCAGCGCGTTCTGGCGCAGGAAGGTCGACTTGCCCGCCATATTCGGGCCGGTGACCAGCCACAGCCGCCGCTCGGGCGCCAGGTCGCAGTCATTCGCGACGAACGGCTCCCGCGCCTTGACGCACGCCGCCTCTACCACCGGATGACGCGCCGCAGCGACGTCGAAGGCGCAGCTGCCGTCAACCCGCGGCCGGACCCAGTCGCCCTGCGCGGCGCGCTCGGCGAGCGCGCTCGCGACATCGAGCCGCGCCAGCGCCGCCGCCGTCGACGCGATCGCGGCGGCGCGCGCCTGCACGGTGTCGCGCAGTTCCTCAAAGTGCGCCGCTTCCGCCGCTAGCGCGTGATCGCTCGCCTGCGCGATCCGCGTCGCCAGCGCCTGCAAGTCAACCGAACCGAAGCGCACCACCCCGGCGAGCGTCTGGCGGTGGATGAACGCCGGTGCCGCCATCAGTGGATCGGCATAACGCGCCGCGACCTCGATATGGTAGCCCAGAATATTATTATGCCGGATGCGCAGCGCCGCGACTCCGGTCTCGCCGCGCAGCTGCGTTTCGAGCGCCGCGACCAGCTGCCGCCCGTCGCGCGCCGCCGCCCGCAGCTCGTCGAGCGCGGCATCGTAGCCCGGCGCAATGAAGCCGCCGCCGGCGATGTCGACCGGCGGCTCGGCCACCAGCGCGGCACGCAGCGCGTCGATCTCGTGCCCATGCGCCCCGATCGCAGCGAGCGTCGTCGCCAGCAGCGCCGGTGGCGCGAGTGTCGGTGCTGCCCCAAGCGCTACCTTCAGCGCCAGCGCCAGCACGAGTCCGTCGCGCACCGCCGTCAGATCGCGCGGGCCGCCGCGACGCAGCGCCAGCCGGCTCAGCGCGCGTTCGAGATCGGCCCCGGCGCGCAACGCCGCGCGCGTGCGGTTCCGCAGCGTCGCCCCATCGACGAACCAGCCGACCAGTTCGAGCCGGTCGTTCACCGCTGCGGCGTCGGTCAGCGGCCCGGCGAGATCGTCGGCGAGCAGCCGCGCACCGGCCCCGGTCACGGTCAGGTCGACCGCATCGAGCAGGCTGCCGGAACGGCTGCCGGCGGCCGAGCGCGCCAATTCGAGGCTGGCGCGCGTCGCCGCGTCGATGGCCATGACGCCGGCCGCCGGGCACGACCTCGGCGGCTGCAGCAGCGGCAGTTGTGTCACCGCGGTCGCTTCGAGATACGCCAGCAACGCCCCCGCCGCTGCCACCTCGTCACGCCCGAAGCTGCCGAAGCCGTCGAGTGTCGCGACGCCGAACCGCGCCTTGAGCCGCGCCTCCGCCGCCGCTGACTCAAATTCGACCGGCGGGCGGAGCGTCGGCGCCGCGCCTGCTCCCGCACTTCCCACCGGTATGGCCCAGCCTTCGGGCGCGATCAGCTCGGCAGGAGACAATCGCGCCAGCTCGGCCTCCAGCCCCGCTGCCGTCGTCGACAGCGTGCGGAACACGCCGGTCGATACATCGCACCACGCCAGCCCAATATTCTCGCCGACGGGAGCCGCCGCCGCCAGCCAGTTCGACGCGCGCGCATCGAGCAGCGCCGCCTCGGTCAGCGTTCCCGGTGTCACCACCCGGACGATGGCGCGCGCGACGACGCTCTTACCGCCGCGCTTGCGGGCGTCGGCGGGGTCCTCGATCTGCTCGGCGATGGCGACCCGGTGCCCGCCGCGGATCAGTCTCGCCAGATAGGCTTCGGACGCATGGACCGGCACTCCGCACATTGGGATATCGGCCCCGTCGTGTTGGCCCCGTTTGGTCAGCGCGATGTCGAGAGTGGCTGCGGCCGCGACCGCGTCGTCGAAGAACAGCTCGTAGAAATCGCCCATGCGGTAGAACAGCAGGCAATCGGTAACCCCGGCCTTCAAGCCGAGATACTGCGCCATCATGGGGGAAGCGTCGGCCATATGTCGGCGATTGTAGCGTGGGTGGGAAGCGGCGTCATGTGGGAGATGACGGCTCAGCCGGCTTGCTGCCCCCCTAATCTGGCGTGGGGGGCTAGAAAGCCAGGCGGCAGGGCCGCGCGCGACAATGAGCCTATTTGCCTTGCCCCGCCCCCTGTCACCCCCCTAGAACAGCCGCTTCGGGGAGCCTTCGCATGACCGACGACACCAACGCACTGCAGTTCTCCGATCGCGAGGCGCTGCTGTTCCACTCTTCCGGGCGGCCCGGCAAGATCGAGATCATCGCGTCGAAGCCGATGGCGACGCAGCGCGATCTGAGCCTCGCTTACTCGCCGGGCGTCGCGGTGCCGGTGCTCGCCATCGCCGCCGATCCCGATGCGGCGTACGATTATACGATCAAGGGCAACCTCGTCGCGGTGATCTCTAACGGCACCGCGATCCTCGGGCTCGGCAACCTCGGCGCGCTCGCGTCGAAGCCGGTGATGGAAGGCAAGGCGGTGCTGTTCAAGCGCTTCGCCGACATCGACTCGATCGATCTGGAGTTGAAGACCGAGGATGTGGATCGCTTCTGCGACGCGGTCGAGCTGATGGAGCCGAGCTTCGGCGGCATCAACCTCGAGGATATCAAGGCCCCCGAATGCTTCATCGTCGAGCAGACGCTGAAGGAGCGCATGAATATCCCGGTGTTCCACGACGACCAGCACGGCACCGCGATCACGGTTGCCGCCGCAATGCTCAACGGCCTCAAGGTCGCGGGCAAAGACATCGGGCAGGTCAAGCTCGTCACGTCAGGCGCCGGTGCCGCCGCGCTCGCCTGCTTGAACCTGCTGCTCAAGGTCGGCCTGAAGCGCGAGAACGTCTACGTGACCGACCTTGCGGGCGTCGTCTACGAAGGCCGCACCGAGCTGATGGACGACGACAAGCGCCAGTACATGCAGAACACCGAAGCGCGCTCGCTGTCGGACGTGATCGAAGGCGCGGACGTGTTTCTGGGCCTCTCTGCAGGCGGCGTGCTGAAGCCGGCGATGGTCGCCAAGATGGCGCCCCGCCCGGTGATCTTCGCGCTGGCCAATCCCAACCCCGAGATCGCACCGGAAGACGCGCATGCGGTGCGCGACGACCTGATCATGGCGACCGGCCGCACCGACTACCCGAATCAGGTCAACAACGTCCTGTGCT
The DNA here is from genome assembly GCA_043732725.1 of Sphingomonadaceae bacterium. Taxonomy (GTDB): domain Bacteria; phylum Pseudomonadota; class Alphaproteobacteria; order Sphingomonadales; family Sphingomonadaceae; genus Polymorphobacter_B. The sequence goes on from JAYTHJ010000177.1 coordinate 4,157, forward strand.
TCCCGTACATCTTTCGTGGCGCGCTCGACTGCGGCGCGACGACGATCACCGACGAGATGGAAATTGCCGCAGTGCGCGCGATCGCCGAGCTGGCGCAAGCCGAACAGAGCGAACGCGTGGCCGCAGCGTACGTTGGCGAGAAGCTCAGCTTCGGCCCCGAGTATCTGATCCCCAAGCCCTTCGATCCGCGGCTGATGATGAAGATCGCACCGGCCGTGGCGCAAGCTGCGGCCGACAGCGGCGTCGCGTCGCGCCCCATCAAGGACATGGA
>JAYTHJ010000178.1:0-4380 GCA_043732725.1 Sphingomonadaceae bacterium
AGACAGGTGCCGAATGGCCGTTCCTAAACGCAAGACCTCGCCCTCGAAGCGTAACATGCGCCGCAGTCATCACGCGCTGGTCGCGACGCCATTCCAGGAATGCCCGAATTGCGGTGAGCTCAAGCAACCGCATCACCTGTGCAACGCCTGCGGCCATTACAATGGCCGCGAGGTCGTCGAAGTTCAGGCCTGAAGCGAATCTTGATCGCCGTCGCCCGGCCGTTTCTGTCCGCTGTGCCGACCGCTCCCCGGTGAACGCCGCGCCGCTCAACAACCGTCCGCATAACGAGCGTCCGGTGATCGCGCTCGACGTCATGGGCGGCGACGGCGGTGCGGCGTTGATAATCGCCGCCGCCGAGCTGGCGCACGAGCGCTACCCCAAGCTGCAATTCCGGCTGTACGGCGCCGAGGCCGAGATCCGCGCCGAGCTGGCTCACGCGCCGCGGGTGACCGCGAATGCGGTGGTGGTCCATACCGCCGAAGTCGTGCTGAATACTGACAAACCAGGCCAGGTGTTGCGCCGCGGGCGCGGCACCTCGATGGGGATGGCGATCGCGGCGGTCAAAGCCGGTGACGCGCACGGCGCGGTGTCGGCGGGCAACACCGGCGCGCTGATGGCACTGGCGAAGCTGACGTTGCGGACGATGGACGGCATCGACCGCCCGGCGCTCGCGGCGCTGCTGCCGACGCTGAAGTCCGACTCGGTGATGCTCGATCTGGGTGCCAATACGGAGTGCGATGCCGAGAACCTCGTGCAGTTCGCGGTAATGGGCGCGGCGTTCGCACGCACCGTGCTCGGGCTGTCGCGGCCGCGCGTCGCGCTACTCAACATCGGCGAGGAAGAGCTCAAGGGCACCGAGGAGTTGAAGGACGCCGCCGCCTTGCTGCGCGCCGCACAGCTGCCGATGGAGTTCGAGGGCTTCGTCGAAGGCGACAAGATCGGCCGCGGTGATGTCGACGTCATCGTCACCGACGGTTTTTCGGGTAATATCGCGCTCAAGACCGCCGAGGGCACCGGGCGGCTGGTTACCGGGCTGTTGGCACAGGCGTTCCGCACCTCGTGGCTGTCGCAGCTCGGTTATCTGCTATCGCGCGGCGCGCTGCGGGCGCTCGCCCGGCATCTCGACCCGAACAACCATAACGGTGCCGTCTTTCTCGGGCTGAACGGCGTCATCGTTAAAAGCCACGGCAGCGCCAACGTCCGCGGTTTTGCCAATGCGATCGGCGTCGCGCACGACCTGATCGCCGACGATATCACCCGGCGCATCTCCGACGACCTCGCCAATTTCCGCGCGCACCGCCCGGTGCTGGTCCCGGCGAGCACACCCGATACGGCGACGGCGTGAGGCGCGCGGTGGTTGCCGGCACGGGTAGTTATCTGCCCGAACGCATCCTGACCAACGCCGATCTGGCGGCGCGGGTCGATACCAGCGACGTCTGGATTGTCGAGCGCACCGGCATCCGGCAGCGCCATATCGCTGCCGACGGCGAGGCGACGTCGGACCTCGGCGTTGCCGCCGCGCGCCGCGCACTCGACATGGCCGGGCTGACCGCGGATGATGTCGACCTCGTCATTGTCGCCACCGCGACGCCCGACCAGACCTTCCCGGCCTGCGCCACCGTCATCCAGCACAAGCTCGGCATGACGCGCGGGGTCGCCTTCGACGTCGCCGCGGTCTGCTCGGGCTTCCTGTTCGCCCTAAGCGTCGCCGATGCCATGCTGGTGACGGGTGCGGCGAATACCGCGCTCGTCATCGGCGCGGAAACGTTCAGCCGTATCCTCGACTGGGACGACCGCGCGACCAGCGTGCTGTTCGGCGACGGCGCGGGCGCGGTCGTGCTGCGCGCCGCGACCGGCACCGGCGGGACCGGCGACCGCGGCATCCTCGGTCACCGGCTGCACTCCGACGGCCGGTACAACCAGCTGCTCTATGTCGACGGCGGGCCGGCCACGACCGGTACCGTCGGCAAACTGCGGATGAAGGGCCGCGAAGTATTCCGCCACGCGGTGACCAATCTTGCTGCAGTAATGACCGAGACGCTTGACGCCGCCGGGCTGAGCGCCGTCGATGTCGCGTGGGTTGTGCCGCATCAAGCCAATCTGCGCATTCTCGAGGCGACGGCGAAGAAGCTTGGGTTACCCATCGAGCGCGTTATCGTCACCGTCGACCGCCATGCGAATACCTCGGCGGCGTCGGTGCCGCTGGCACTCGATACAGCGGTGCGCGATGGCCGTATTAAAGCGAATGATTTATTGCTATTGGAAGCGATGGGCGGCGGCTTCACGTGGGGAGCCGCGGCGGTCCGCTGGTAGTTATCGGGTGGGATAGGGGTCTGGCAATGGCGAGCGTTATGGAACTGAGCAGGACGGCACCGGCGAAAGTACGAAAGTCGGCGACACCGGCCCTGCCGAGCATGACCCGCGCCGATCTGTGCGAGGCGGTGCATCACGAGATCGGCCTGTCGCGCGCCGAGTCGTCGTTCCTCGTCGAGACGGTGTTGTCGCATATCGGCGACGCGCTGGTCGGCGGCGACAACGTCAAGATTTCGTCGTTCGGCAGCTTCGTGCTGCGCCAGAAAGGCCTGCGTGTCGGCCGCAATCCCAAGACCGGCGAGGAAGTGCCGATCGAGCCTCGCACCGTGTTGACCTTTCGCCCGAGCCAGGTGCTCCGCGAGCAGATCAACGCGGGCAGCGCCGACTGATGCCGGGCGGACGCCTGCCGCTGCGACCGGTCGAGAAATCGCGCACTGCGTTTCGCACGATCAGCGAAGTTGCCGCCGAGGTCGGCGTCCAGCAGCATGTACTGCGCTTCTGGGAGACGCGGTTTCCGCAGATCGAGCCGGTCAAGCGTGGCGGCAACCGCCGTTACTACCGGCCCGCCGACGTCGCGCTGCTGCACAGGATCAGCCGCCTGCTGTATCAGGATGGCTATACGATAAAGGGTGTCCAGCAACTGCTCGCGCGGGACAGCTCAAGCGAAAGCGCCAGCGAAGCGGCGGACACTGCCCTCAGCCTTGCTGCCACCAGTCTTGCTGGCGCGCCGCGGCCGCGAGTTGCGGCGCATTCGCGCCGTGTCGAGCTGACGGTTCCGGCCGCGCTGCCGTCGCTGGCGGCGATCCGCGCGCAGCTGGCGGGAGCGCTGTCTGCGGCACGCGCGCTCTGAGGCGTCATCGATGAAGACGATCGCGGTATTCAGCGTCAAGGGCGGCGTCGGCAAGAGCGCCCTTGCGGTCAACCTCGCCTATGCGGCGGCGACGCAGAGCGCCCGGCGAACATTGCTGTGGGACCTCGACGCGCAAGGGGCGGCGACCTTCACGCTGCGGCTCGAGGCCAAGCCCGGCGCGGCGGCGTGCAAGCTGTTCGCCGACGATGCCGGGCTCGGCGCGCTGATCCAGGCGAGCGCCTATCCCCGGCTCGACGTGCTCGCCGCCGATCCCTCGTTGCAGCAGCTCGAGCGCCAGATCACCGCGACCGACAAGGCCAAGCGGCTGAAGAAAATCTTGAAGGCGCTGGCCAGCGACTATGACCGCATCGTCATCGACTGCCCGCCGGGGTTGACCGAGCTTGCGGAGCAGGTGTTCCGCGCGGTCGACCTGATCGTCGTGCCGATGCTGCCGTCGCCGTTGTCGGTACGCGCCGGTGAGCAGCTCACACATCATCTCGCGCAGCATCACCGAGGCGGCCCGGCGGTGATCCCGGTGTTCACCATGGTCGACCGCCGCAAGGTGCTGCACAAGAGCATCGTCGACGACCTGCCCGGCCAGCTGACCATTCCCTATGCCAGTGCGGTCGAGCAGATGGCGGTGCACCGCGCACCGGTCGGCGCGACCGCCCCGAGCAGCGTCGCCGCGCGGGCCTTCACGACGTTGTGGACAGCTGTCGAACGCCAGCTGCTGCAGTCCGCCGGGGATAGACAGGTGAGCTGACTACGAGACTCAACGATCCTTTCGCCACCCGCAATGATCTGGTAACATGCGCTCTGTAGTGCTTTGCCGTGGCAAGGAGCGAAAGCGACCGATGACGATGGCATCGCCTCTCGCACGACTTGCCAAATGTATTGATGTCCCTGTCGCGGTGAAACTGCCGGGGCCGATGTGGCCGGTCGTTGACGACGATTTTAGTCCCCGCGGCAAGCTCAAGTTTCGCACGGTCTGGATCTCCGATTTTCACCTTGGCACGTCGGGGTGCAATGCCGAGCTGCTGCTGGGTTTCCTCAAAGCGGTCCAGCCGGACGTGCTTTACCTCGTCGGCGACATCATCGATGGTTGGCGGCTGCGGCGAGGCTGGTATTGGCCGCCGGCGCATAACGACATCGTCCGCCGCATCCTCAAGCTCGCCAATAAGGGTACGCGCGTGGTCTACATCCCCGGTAATCACGA
>JAYTHJ010000179.1:0-4371 GCA_043732725.1 Sphingomonadaceae bacterium
CCCGGACCGCTGGCAACGACGAGCGGCAGCACGCCGAGGATGAACGCGAAGCTGGTCATCAGGATCGGTCGCAGCCGGGTGCGGGCGGCTGACTCCGCTGCAGCGAAGCGGTCCATGCCGCCGTCCTCGGCCTGCCGCGCAAACTCGACGATCAGAATCGCGTTCTTTGCCGCCAGCCCGACCAGCACGACCAGCCCGATCTGCGTCAGGATATTATTGTCAAAGCCGCGCAGGTTGACGCCGAGAATCGCTGCCAGCAGACACATCGGCACAATCATTATCACTGCCAGCGGCAGCAGCAGCGACTCGTACTGCGCTGCCAGCAGCAGGAAGACGAACACCACCGCGAGCGCGAACACCACCACTGCGGTGTTGCCTTGCGTCTTCTCCTGATACGCGAGCTCGGTCCATTCGTAGCCGAACCCGTCGGGCAGGTGCTTCGCCGCCAGCCCCTCCATTGCGCTCAGCGCCTGCCCCGACGAGAAGCCCGGGACGTGATCGCCCTGCAGTTCGGCCGCCGGATACAGGTTGTGACGGACGACGCGGTACGGCCCCGACTGGTTCTTCAGTGTCGCCACCGATCCGAGCGGCACCATTGCGCCGCTTGCCGAGCGCGTCTTGAGGTTGACGATATCGACCGGCGCGCTGCGGAACGGCGCGTCGGCCTGCGCGGTAACGCGGAACGTCCGCCCGAACAGGTTGAAGTCGTTGACATAGCTCGACCCGAGATAGGTTTGCATCGTCGCGAACACCGCGTCGGGGGTAACGCCGAGCTTTTCCGCCTTCTCGCGATCGATGTCGGCATAGATGCGCGGCGTGCCGGTGTTGAACAGCGAGAACACCGACGTCAGCCCCGGCGTCTGGTTTGCGGCCATCATCATGCCGATCGTCGCGGCCTCGAGCGCCCGCGGGCCTTTGTTGCCGCGGTCCTGCACCATCATCTTGAAGCCGCCGCCGGTACCGATGCCGCGCACCGGCGGCGGCGCGATGACTAGCAGATTGGCGCTGTCGATGCTGGCGAATTGCTTGCGCAGATCGGCGAGGATCGAGGCTCCGGTCTGATGATTCTTCTTGCGGACCGAAAACTCGTCGAGTGCGAGAAACATCGTGCCGGCGTTGGGCGCGTTTGAGAAGCTCGCGCCGTCGAGCCCGGCGATCGAGACGATGCGGTTGACGCCCTTGACCTTAAGCCCGGACCGGACCGCGGCGCGCATCACCGCGTCGGTGCGTTCGAGCGACGAGCCCGGCGGCATCTGAACGACGCCGATCAGATAGCCCTGATCCTGCGCCGGAATGAAACCGCTCGGGGTCGCGCTGAAGCGCCAGCCGGCGATCCCGAGCAGCACGACATAGGCGATCAGGACGATGCCGATCGTGCGGATCGTCCGCGCGGTGACGCGACCGTAGCGTTCGGACAGCCACGCAAAACCGTGATTGAAGCCGTTGGCAGCGCGCTGCAGCGGCGCGAATACGCCGCGTGGCTCGTGCTCGTCGTCCGTGTGCGCCTTGAACAGCAGCGCCGCCAGCGCCGGCGAGAGGGTCAGCGACACCAGCATCGAGATCAGCGTCGCCGACGCGATCGTCAGCGCGAACTGCTTGTAGAACTGCCCCGAGATGCCGCTGATGAACGCCGTCGGCACGAATACCGCACACAACGTCAGCGCGATCGCGACCAGCGCGCCGCCGACTTCGTCCATCGTGCGATAGGCGGCATCGCGCGGCGACAGCCCGCCGCGCAGCTCGCGCTCGACATTCTCGACGACGACGATGGCATCGTCGACGACGATACCGATCGCCAGCACCAACCCGAACAACGACAGATTGTTGAGCGAGTAACCGAACGCCGCCATGACCGCAAAGGTGCCGATCAGCGATACCGGGATCGCTAGCACCGGGATCAGCGCGGCGCGCCATGTCTGCAGGAAGAGCAGCACGACCAGCACGACCAGCCCGATCGCCTCGATCAGCGTCTGCTGGACGCTGTCGATCGACTGCTGGACGTAAGTCGTCGGATTATACGGAATGCTGTACGAAACGCCGGGCGGAAAGCTTTTTTTCGCTTCCTCCATCGTCGCGATGATCGCCTTGGCGGTCGCGAGCGCATTCGAGCCGGGCAGCTGCGAGATGCCGAGCCCGATGCCGGGAGTGCCATTGACATAGGCGTTGGTGCCGTAGTCCTGCGCGCCGATCTCGACCCGCGCGACGTCGCTGACGCGGGTCAGCGCGCCGCTGGCATCGGCCTTGATGACGATCTCACCGAACTGTGCGGGGGTGGTCAGGCGGCCTTGCGTCTGAACGCTGAGCTCGAAGCCCGAACCGCCGCGCGCGAACGGCGGCGCGCCGACGCTGCCGCCGGCGACCTGGACGTTCTGCGCGCGCAGGGCGGCGACGATCTCCGAAGCGTTCAGGTTGCGCGACGCGGCCTTCTCGGGGTCGATCCAGACTCGCATCGCATAATCGCGCGCGCCGAACACGTTGATGCCGCCGATGCCCTGCAACCGCAACAACTTGTCGCGGATCTGCAGCGCCGCGTAGTTCGACAGATACTGGAGGTCGTGGCTGCCGTCGGGCGAGGTGATGAACACTGCCATCAGGATGTCCGGCGTGTTCTTGCGCGTCGTCACGCCGAGCTGCTGGACCGATTGCGGCAGCCGCGGCAGCGCCGAGGCGACGCGGTTCTGGACCAGCACCTGCGCGGTATCGAGATTGGTGCCGAGCTTGAAGACGACGTTGATCGTCGTGCTGCCGTTCCCCGTCGACGACGAGGTGATGTACAGCATGTTCTCGACGCCGTTGATCTCCTGCTCAAGCGGGGCGGCGACGGTGTCCGCCAGCACCTCGGCAGCCGCACCCGGATAGCTTGCGATGACCGCGATCGATGGCGGCGCGATCTCGGGATATTGCGCCACCGGCAGGCCCGGGTAGGCGAAAATACCGATCAGCACGATCAGTACCGAAATCACGCCTGCGAAAATCGGCCGGTCGATGAAAAAGTGCGAGAAGCGCATCGCTCAGCGCGCCGCGCTCGCTGGCGTCGCCGCCGCCGCGGGCGGTTCGGTCAGCTCGGGGGGCTGCGGAGCGGTCCCCGGGGCGGGCGGCACGATGCGCCCGGCAACGGTCGTCACCTTCGTTCCCGGGCGGGCGCGCTGGACGCCGCCGATGATGATGCGATCGGTCGGCTGCAGCCCCGAGCGGACGACGCGCAGGCCGTCGACCAGCGGCCCGAGCTCGACGACGTGCGGCGTCGCGAGATTGTCCGCACCGACGACCAGGACGGTCTTGCGCGTCTGGTCGGTGACCACCGCGTCCTCGGGGATCAGCAAACCGCTGTACGACCCCGAGCCGAGCAGCCGCATCCGGCCGAACATGCCCGGCGTCAGGATACCGCTGGGATTGCGCACAACGGCGCGGCCGCGGATCGTGCCCGAGCCCTGGTCGAGCGCGTTGTCGACGAAGTCCATCCGGCCGTGCCAATTGTAATCGGTCTCGTCGCCGAGCTTGATGTCGACGGGATTGGGCGCGACGCGCGACGACGGCCGGGTTCCCGCCCGGTTGGCGCGCTGATATTTGAGATATAGCGCCTCCGAGCCGGTGAAGCCGAAGTAGATCGGATCGAGCGAGACGATCGTCGTCATCACCGTCGTGCCGTTGGTGACGTAGTTGCCGACGCTCAGCCGCCGGTCGGACAGGCGGCCCGATGCAGGGGCGGTGACGCGGGTGAAGTCGGCGTCGAGCCGCTTGGCCTGGGTCATTGCCGCGGCGCTGGCGACGGCGGCTTGCGCCTGTTGGACGGTCGAGCGGGCAGTCTCATACTCTTCCTGGCTGACCGCCTTGGCGTCGAGCAATGTCTTGGTGCGCGCGAATACCGTACCCGCGACGGTCGCGGCGGCCTTGGCGCGTGACTCCTCGGCGACGGCCTGAGCGAGCGCCGCCTGAAACGGCCGCGGGTCGATGACAAACAGCAGCTGGCCCTTGCGCGCGAATTGCCCGTCGCGGAAGGCGATCTTCTGGATGTATCCCGAGACGCGCGGGCGCACCTCGACGCTGTCGACCGGTTCGAACCGCCCGCTATACTCGTCCCAATCGACGATCCGCTTGACCAGCGGCGTCGCCACCGTGACAGACGGCGGTGCGCCACCCTGTCCGGGACCACCGCCCGCGCCAGCCTCCTTCTTGCCGCACGCGACGAGGACGAGGGTAGCGGCGAATAATGGCAGCAGCGTCGAGCGCATTCGATGGTATCCCGCGCGCCCATAAGCGTGGCTCAATCGGAACCTAGCGATACCGCATCGCAGCGTCCAGTCGTGACGGCTGTGGTCACAGCGTGCTATTCTTCGGTCCGGAACAGCACCGCCTCGCCGATCAAAAAGA
>JAYTHJ010000180.1:0-13584 GCA_043732725.1 Sphingomonadaceae bacterium
GTGGACCGCAGCGAAGTCGACGACCGGTTCGACCGCGCCGATGCCGAGCGGCGCGCTGGTTCGCAGCACGTGGGCACGGGCCGCCGCAGCGATCAGCGCCTTCGACGGGACGCAACCGGTGTTGAGACAGTCGCCGCCCATCGGGCCGCGCTCAATCAGGGCAACGCGGAGCCCCAGTCGGGCGCAGCCACCGGCGGCGGTAAGCCCGCCTGCGCCCGCACCGATAACGATGAGGTCGTGAGTAAACAGCACCTCGCCTTTCAGAATATTCGCAATTCAAGCCGAACTCGCGCAGGGTTACAGTGTTTCTGCGTCGTAGCGCTATCGATGAACTCCCGCCGCAGCATATAGTCACTGCTACGCTGCGCGAAGGAGATCGACTTTGAAGACCATACTGGGGATCGTGGGTGGATCGGGCCTGTACGATCTACCCGGCCTAACCGGTGTCGAGTGGCGAACGGTCGAAAGCCCGTGGGGAACGCCCTCCGATGCCGTGTTGTTCGCCGAATACGAGGACTTGCCGGTGCGGTTCCTGCCGCGCCACGGCCGCGGCCATAGTCTATCGCCCGACGCCATCAACTACCGCGCCAACATCGATGCGCTCAAGCGCGCCGGAGTAACTGATCTCGTCTCAGTCTCGGCCTGTGGGTCGCTGCAGGAGGCGTTGCCACCCGGCATGTTGGTCCTCGTCGACCAGTTCATCGACCGCACCCGCGGCCGCGCCTCTAGCTTCTTCGGCGATGGACTCGTCGCGCACGTCTCGATGGCCGATCCCGTCAGCCCGCTTCTGGTCGAGGCGCTGGTCGCTGCTGCAACGGCCGCGGAAGTCCGCTTTGCAAGGGGCGGCACCTATATCGCGATGGAGGGGCCGCAGTTCTCGACCCGTGCCGAGAGTCGCCTATATCAAAGCTGGGGTGCCGATGTTATCGGCATGACCAGCATGCCCGAGGCGAAGCTCGCCCGGGAAGCCGAGCTTTGCTACGCCTCGATCGCAATGGTCACCGACTATGATTGCTGGCGCGGAGGCAGCGTAAATGTCTCGGAAATGCTCGACGTCATGACAGCAAATATCGGTGGGGTGCAGCGCGTATTAGCCGAGTTGATGCACACGCTCCCCCGCGACCATCCGCAGTGCCCGATCGGTTCTGATCGGGCGCTAGATTTTGCGCTTGTTACGGCGCTCACCCAACGGGCCTCCGGCAGGCTGGCCAAGCTCGATGCTGTCGCAGGTCGGGTACTGTGAGAATCAGCTCCCGTGCGAGAGATTATGCATGCATTGCTAAATCTGATCGCCAACTTTTGCCCTTTTGACAAAACCGCGTTGCGTTCGCTGCTTCCAATAGTCAGCCGCAAGTTTGCCAGTCAGCAATGTTTCCAATTATCGCCGTTTCGCGCAGCTTTCCGCCGATGCCGGGATCATCGGTCAAACGACATGAAGGAATGTCTGGAGTTGGGCACGCGACTGAACGGGTTTAAGGCCGGGTATCGGAACATCAGCGCTCAATCCGCCAACGAATAAACGACCGCTAACTGCCCTCGGCAGGAATCTTGGCTGTTCGTCGGCTCCGATCGCGGTGGCCAGCGCGCCGCGTTCGTGTGCTCGCCCATCGTCACCGCCAAGCTCAACGATACCGACCCCCAGACTTGGCTCGTCGATATCCTCGCTCGCATCGCCGACCTACCGCAGCACCGCCTCGCCGAGCGGCTCCCCTGGAACTGGCGACCCGACACCTCAAACAGACTAACTGCTCAAGCCGCTTGAGTCTGCAATAGCTGTCCTGCGGCCTTCACCGGATGCGTACCAACATAGTCACGTTAACGTCCTCTTCTTATTGCTGTAACCTTAAGTTGGCGAGTTGCGATCCGATTTCGCTGAAGGCGGCATTAAGATCGCTAGCTTTCGGGGCGTTGAAGTAGAAGCTGGGAGAAGAGGCGCATTGTTGAAAGAGCGCTTGCGTCGTAACGTTGGACCCAAGTGTGATCGTATAAATCTGGATGCCGGCCGCTTTTATTTTAGCGCACATGCCGAGCATCCGATTGTTCAGCTCGCCCTGCGCAGCGGCAATCGTGGTCGCACCCGTCCGGCCGTCGCTAAGGCGCCCGTAGCCTGTGTAGTCGGATTCTGGAGGACGGACATAGTTGTACCATTCGTTGTTGCCATCAGTCATCAGCACAATCACTTTAGTCATGAAACCTTGCGGCGTGGGGTAATCGAGCGGAAGCCCGGCGGGGGTCGTCGTTCCCCACAGGCTGGTACCCCACAGGCCGCGCCAGCGGGGACTGAGTGCCATCCAGCCCGCCTGCAGTCCCAGATTGATCATTGTGCCTCCACGCGACGTGGGCTGAAGCGCCGTGATGATCCGTTCAAGCCCCGCGCGATCGTTCGTCAGCCCCGCTATCGGCTGCCCGCAGCCGACATTGGGGCCCTTGCGTGCATTGTCCGGCGTGTACGATTTAGTTGGATCGAGACTGTCCGGATCGTCTGAATCCGGTGTTTCGGTCGAGACTGGTGCGGGCGAAGTGCCCCAATCATTATCCCCATACGTCTTGCCTTTGGCTCCCGTGCCAAACGCGCCCGCAGCCGACTGCATGCGAGTTGAAGGGTAAAGATAAGACGTAAACGGTGCCACTGCGGGAGGCGTATCGGTTGTGTCCTCGCCGCCGCCGCGCGCCTCGACGCAGCCGCGCCATTGGAAGGGGGCGTAGAGCGACCGATCAAGCTGACCGCCTCGGAGCCAACTGGCGCGATTGTATCCAAAGTTTACGTTTTGCGTGAAAGGCACGACCGCGACGTAGAGGTTGTCCGCCGTAGTCTTTGAGCCAAATAGGACTCCAAGAAGCTGGGTCGCGGCTGGCTTAAGGGCTGCCATCCCGCCATTGCCTGCCATCGATCCCGTCTCGTCGAGTACAAGCGCGAGTTCCATGCCGAGCGTGGTGCGCCGTGCGACCGCGGTGGCCGCAATTGGCAGTGTCGCCCACTGCGCGCCGGCAAGCGACAGGAAGCTGGTGCGCAGCGTTGCATTGACAGTGACAGTGAGCGTGCTGTTATCGGCCGCTGTGGTAATTTGGGTTGAGGATATGGCAAGCTGTGTGCCCGAGACCGTCAGATTGGCGTTAAGGTACATCCGGGCGTCAGCGCTTGGATCGCGAGTGCCGAGTACGCGCGCGCCCGCCAGTGCGGCTGCATCGACAGCCTCTGATAAGCGCGCCTGCATAACGTACGCGCGGCCAAAATCGATGCCGAGCCCTGCAAGGAGTGCGGTCGGGAATAACATGAACGCGACTGCGAGCGAGACATTTCCGCTGCGCCACCGACGTGAAATGACACGCGAGTGCCCGTCGCGCGCTCGGCGGCCGAGGCGTCCACGCATCAGTTGGCGACCGGATCGAGGACCGGCCCAGTCAGCCGTGGCCGGCGGACGGCAAGCATGCGAACGTCACCGTTGCCGTCAGTGCCAAGCCACCCGCCCGAAAGCAGATAAGGCTGGAAGCGGTAGACGACCTCGGCGAAGACCGCGCCCTCGCCCATCCGCAACGTAATGCCGTGCAGGGACGATGCGCTGACCTGGCTCTGCACGTCGGACCGGCCCCAGCGGCGCTGCCAGGCGATTATCACGCCCTGGCTGGTGTTGGCGACCGAGGTGACGATGAGCGCGCCTTGCCCGAACAGCTTGAGCGGCTGGGCCACCTCACTCGCGGTGACCGCGAGCACGGCGACCTCCGAACCAGTGACAATCTTACTGGGGTCGCTTATGTCGGTAAAATGCTCAATCTGGGAAGCTAAATCGGCAACTGCAGCGGTGGCTGAGTTGGCGCGCTGCGTGTCGGTAACAAAGCGGCCAAGGTCGATTACGCCCATAATAAAGCCAAGCAGCAGGGGTGCTGCGAGCGCAAACTCGAGCGCGGCCGCGCCGCGCTGAGACCGGAGAGGGCGGTCAAAAAGGCTCATTGCGGACCGGCAAGCTCGCATTGAAAACAAGCAGCTGCGAGGGCGAGAGGCCCGGCGTCAATCCGATCAGCGGATGAGTAGTATAATTGAGTGTGTAAAGCGTGACTTGGCTACCGCCGCCAGCCGAGACGGCACCCTGGTCGGCGTCCCACTGGCCGTTGCCGTTGACATCGTTGAAAGGCTCGCCCGCGTCCCATCGACCATTGCCGTTGATATCCGAATAGGGTTCGGGCTTGCCGACCGATTGATAGCCCGAATAGCTTAGTATCGCGAGGCAAAGCCCTGACGGCTTGAGCACACCAAAACTATTCTCGGCGATGATTTGGCGGATGCGTGTGATGCGGGGATTATCGGCGGGAGCGGCGCCATCGCACCAGCGCACGGGTGTGGTGGCGTTCCCGTTGGTGACTGGGCTCTGGCCAGTGATGCCGTAGCGCGCGGCGGCTCGGGCGGCATAGCCGAGCTGGTGCTGGATGAGAGCGAGGTAGGTGTAGTCAGCCGCCATCACGAGGAAAAGGGTAAGGAGCGGCAGCACAAACGCGAACTCGAGCGCGGTTGCGCCGCGCCGCGCACGCGGATTGGCAAAGGCGGCGATACGGGCGGCAGCGAGCACGATCATCTTGAGGCGTTCCGCGCGGCATCGACCAGCGCAAGATTGCCTAGCACGCGCGGGGCATGCTCGCCCGCCGTTACGGCAAGCACGCGAAGCTGGTCGGCGGCGTGCGCGGGATCGCCAGCAAGCGCGAGCGAAAGTGCGACATCGTTGCGTGCAGGCACGTTCAGTGGATCAAGCGCGAGCGCCCGCGCGTAGGCAACTTGCGCTGGCGCGGTCTGGTGTTGCAGATCAAGCGCGACTCCGAGCCCTACCCAGGCGCGTGGATCAGCGGGAAGCGCGGCGGTGGCGGCGCGGAACGCGGTCTCCGCCTCGGGCCCGCGGCCAAGTGCGATGAGCGCGCGCCCGGTCAGCCGCGCGATGATACCGGGGGCAGGCGCGAGGCCGCCCTTGCGAAGAGGTCCACTCATTTCAGCGCGCCTGAGCGCGGACAGCGCCTCGGCGGCCTGGCCATTTTCGAGTAATGCCTCGCCCAAACCCGCCCAGGCGGCGTCGCTTGAGGGATCAGTTTGCGTCGCCTCGCGGAACATGCGGGTCGCCATCCCCCACTGGCCGACGCGCGCCACAGCCTGTGCGAGCGTGACCTCGTTCGCAACCTTCCGCGGCCGGGCAGCGCACGGCGCGACATATATCGCGGTTGCCGCGAAGGCGCACAGGACCCAGCGGATATGGAGCATCGGCTTTCTCACAGCTTGCCCAGCGCCGCGATCAGCTGGAGGAAGGCGGGTCCCGCGACGACGAGTGTGGTTGCAGGAAGGATGAAGACGATCATCGGCACAGTAATCAGCACGGGCAGCCGCGCGGCGCGCGCTTCCATCCGGGTCGCGCGCACGAGGCGAAAGTCGGCGGTCAGCGTGCGCAGCGCCTTGCCGAGCGGAGTTCCGTATTTGAGTGTCTGACTCAGCGTCGACGCGATTGTGCGTACCGCATCGAGGCGCATGCGTTCGCCCATGTTGTGCAATCCCTCGAGACGGTCGGGGAGCAAGCGCATCTCCGATACCGTTACGCCGAGTTCGCCCGCGAGCGCGGGATGGACTTGGCGCAGCTCGATCGCGACACGTTCGAGCGCAAGTTCGAGGCCTATTCCGGCCTCGGCGCAGACAACCAGTAGGTCGAGCGCGTCCGGCAATCCCCGGTCCATCGCATCGCGCCGGCCCCGCGCGCGCGCCGCTACGATCGCGTCGGGGCCGCGTAGCCCCGCTACCGCTCCGCCGAACACGAACACTAGCGTAACGAGCGTGCCGTCACCAAACCCGAGCGCACGTGGTAGCACGAGTCCGGCTGCAAGAAACAGCAAAGCGAGTATGACCTTTAGACCAATAAAGCGTTCAAGTGCGACGCGTCCGGAGAATCCCGCTGCGTAAAGATCGTGCTTTAGCTTGGCGATCTCGACTGCGCCAACGATCGAGCTGTTTGCTAGACGCTCGCCGATGCGACGGAACAAGCTCTCTACCTCGGGACGACGGCCGGTCGCAGGCAGGATCATCGCGAGCCGCGAGGTGACGCGCGCACGGCCCTTCGAATATTCACGTATCCCAAGCGCTACCGCGCCGAGCCCGCCGGTCGCGAGCATCGCTGAACCCAAGATCAACGCCGACTTCAAGACAGCGTGGTCTTGATGATCGCGCGGATAATTACCAATCCGATCGCTTGGACGACGATTGCTGCGCCGAGCAGGTGACGACCGCTCAGCGTAGTGAAGAGTTGCAGGATATAAGGCGGGTTTACAACCATCATCAGCATGCCAACCGCGACGGGCAGGATGGAAAGCACGAGCACGGTCGCTTTAGGTTCGCTGGTCAGCGCCTGCGCCTTCAGCCGGATCGCTTTCCGTTTGCGCAAAGTGTCGGCGAGATTTTCGAGCGTTTCGCCGAGATTACCGCCGGTCTGGCGCTGGAGCGCGACCGAGACCGCGAAGAAGCGGTATTCAGGAAGCGCGCAGCGGTCGGCCAGTGCGTACAGCGCGTCGTCGAAGCTCTCTCCTAGCTGGATTTGATCGACACAACGGCGGAACTCAGGACCCGTAGGCGCGGGCACCTCCGTCGCGACTGCGCGCATTCCCTCCGCAACCGGCAGTCCCGCGCGCACACAACGCACGATTACGCTGAGCGCGTGGCTGAAGGCGTCTTCCATCCCGAGCCGGATGGCCGCGCGTTTGCCGCCGACGGCCATCCGCGCGGCCTTCCAGCCAAAAACGAGACCGAGCGCGAACGCGGTTGCACCCGGCAGCTCGAATAATTGCGTGACGACCACCCACAGGGAAGTGCCGGCGATAGCCCAGACGATCAATCCGGGTACAACCGACATCGGCTCATCGCTCGCGGTGCGGCGATCAATACCCAGAATGGGATCGAGCACTGGCGCGGTGACGGCGCGAAGCCGGACGGCGAGGCCGAGGCCGCGCGCATCTGCTGTGGCCGTCATGCGCGGGCCGGTGCGGACCGAGGCGACGCGCTCAGCGAGCAGGCGGCGTTGGTGCAAGTCGGCGGTGATGATGGAGGCGCCAGTCCAAGCGACGAGCAGCAGCGGCAGGCTGAGAGTGATCGCGATCGATAGCAGCGTCATGGCTGCGCCGCCGCCGACACATCGTTGTAGAGTGTGTCGAGTCCGAAATACTTGAGCCGCGGGAGGAAGCCTGGACGCACCCCAGTCGGCCGGAACGCGCCACGCAGTGTACCGTCGCGATTCTCGCCCTCATATTCGAAAGTAAACAGATCCTGGAGGACGACGACATCGCCTTCCATACCGCACACTTCGGTGACCTGCGTAACACGGCGTGCGCCGTCGCGCATTCTTTGCACTTGGACGATCACGTCGAGCGCGGAGACGATCTGCTGCCTGATTGCGGCCGACGGCAAACCGACGGCGCCGATGAGGACCATATTTTCGACCCGCGCGAGCGCGTCACGCGAGTTGTTGGCGTGGACCGTCGACATTGAACCATCATGGCCGGTGTTCATCGCTTGCAGCATGTCGAATGCCTCGGCGCCGCGCACTTCGCCGATAATGATGCGATCGGGACGCATCCGCAGAGCATTGCGGACGAGATCGCGCTGGTCGATGCGGCCATTGCCTTCGAGGTTGGCCGGGCGCGTCTCGAGACGCACAACGTGCTGCTGCTGGAGCTGAAGTTCGGCCGCATCCTCGATCGTGACGACACGTTCGTCCTGCTCGATGAAGCGACTGAGTGCGTTGAGCAGTGTCGTCTTGCCCGAGCCGGTGCCGCCCGAAATGAGAATGTTGAGACGGCAGCGCGCCATGATCTCGAGTGCGCGCGCAAGCGGTTCTGAGATCGTGTTGAATGCGACGAGGCGCGGCAAATCGATCTTCTTTTTAGCGAATTTGCGGATTGATATGCACGGACCGTCAAGCGCCAACGGCGGGATGACGATGTTGACGCGGCTACCGTCCGAGAGTCGCGCGTCGAGGAGCGGCGAGGTTTCATCGATGCGACGGCCGACCGCGCCGGCGATGCGCTGCGCGATCGCAAGCAGGTGATCATTATCGCGGAACGTGACATCACTGAGGTCGAGCTTGCCACCGCGCTCGACAAAGGTCCGCTGTGGGCCGTTGACCATGATGTCGGTGATGCGCTCGTCAGCAAGCAACGGTTCCAGCGGGCCGAGGCCGAGCATGTCGTGGACGAGATCACCGGCCAGCGCCTGCTGTTCGCGCGCGTTAAGGTGAATGCGCCGATCGCTGGCAACTCCGGCCACTGCCTCGCTAATTGCGGTCTTGAGTTCGTCCGCGTCCATGTCGGTGATGAGCGTAGGGTCGAGCGCGCCGAGCGCGAGGCGACGCACTTCGGCGAACTGCCCTGGGGTCGCGCGCACAAGCGCGGTCGTGAATGGGGCGGCCACCGGCGTGTACGAGCTGGCGAGAACGTCCCCGGCGCCCGACGCGGCGTCGGGCGAGGGCGCGCGGCGACCGAAGCTCATCGCCGCTGCCCGAACAGGCGTGCAAACAGGGAGCGCGGAGCGTCGGCCTCGCCGGGGAGGCCCGAAAGCTCGCGCGCGAGGCGACAGACGGCGGTCTCGACACGGGCGTCGCCTGCCCAGGCGGGCTTGCCGAAGTTAACGCCTTCCCCGAAGGCGCGCGGCTGGAACGGCACGGTAAGATCGGGCGCTCGACGCAGCGCGCCATTGAGATCCGCCTCGGCCAAATCGCCGGGCCGACCCGCCTTGTTGTGGACAACGAGAACGCGGTAGCCCGGCCCAGCGCGATCGAGACGGCGCGCTGTGTCGCGCGCGCTCAGCAGCGTCGCCTCAGTGACGTGAATGTCAAGACTCGCCGTATCAAGCGTCGCGTCGAGTAGCGCGGCGGACCCGCGTGCGGCGTCGAGGATCACGTAGTGGTGGCCGCGTCGCAGACGCTTGAGCAGCGCGTCGAGGCCGGCAGGCGTTGGGGCGATGGTGCGCTCGGGCGGCAGCTCGCTCGCGAGCAGCGATAGGCGCGGGTTGATGGCGATGGTCGCGCGCTCGATGAACAGGTCGTCGATGCGATGCGGCGCTTCGAGCGCGTCGGCGAGCCCCGGGTTGGGCGTAGCGTTCAAGAGCAGCGCCTGCGCTCCCGTGCTGAGATCGAGATCGACGAGCGCGACGCGACGCGACGCCTTATCGGCGAGATAGCTCGCCAGATTCGCGGCTAAGCTCGACGCGCCCACGCCGCCGCGCGCGCCGGTGACGACGACGAGCTTGCCCCTGCGCGCTTCGCCCACGCGAGTTTCGCCGGCGTCGAGGCGCGTGAGGATCGTCTCGACTAGATCGGAGTGGAGCGGCTTGAAGAGATAGTCAGCCGCGCCGAGCGTTAACAACTGACGGTAGAGGCCGACATCGTTCGCGTGACCGATAACAATGACGTGGAGCTGCGGCTCACATACGTCGGAAAGGCGATGCATCGCGTCCAGGACAGTGTCAATCGTCGACACGTCGACGATGAGGACGGCGGGCGAGCGCTCGACTTTGAGGTCGCGCTCGGCAGTTCGCGCGTCGCCGCGGCGTATATGGAAATGCGGCAGCGCCAAGCGCTGGGCGACGCGACGGAGCACAGCTTCGCTGTCGTCGTCGCTCACATAGGCGAGTACACCGCCTAACCGGTGTTCGGCCGCATCGTCGGGACGCAACTTGAAAACCGCGCTCATTAGGGGGCGCCCGATGGCGCGGCGGCTGGCTGGCTGCCGTCAGTTGTCGTTCCAGCGAGCTTTTTAGCCCGGCCGGTCAGCAGACGATCGACTGCGGCCGCGTCGAGTGCGCCCACGCCAAGACTTGAGACGCGACCATAGCTCAGATCGTGGGGGTCGGCGGCCATTGCGGCGAGGTTGGCGCGGTTGACGCAGCCGAAGACGGGCGGGTGCCGTAGCCTGGCCTTGCATATATCGGCGGTTGCGAGGCGGGGCGACTTGGCGGTCGCCGGCCAGGGCAGTGTCAGTAGCAAGAGAGGCGCGAGCCGAACGAGGTTCATTTTCATCACTCCACGATGAAGCCGGTGTCGCCACCTTTGGGCAGCCGCTCGGGCGCGGCGATGCGGCCAAGGAACAAGCTCTCGAAATCGACCGCGGGGTGGACAGCGTCGATTGGTGTCGTAATCGCGCGCGGCGAGGAGGCGGGTTCCACCAAATAGGGGGTAACCATGATGACGAGTTCGGTCTCATTGCGCTGGAAGCGCGTGGAGCGGAACAGCGCGCCCAAGATCGGGATTTCGCCAAGACCCGGCGTCGCGCGAATATTGTTGTCCGAATTCGCCTGGAGTAGTCCAGCGATCGCGAAGCTCTGTCCGCTCGCGAGTTCAACCGTAGTGTCCGCGCGGCGAACTCGCAGGCCCGGGATCCTGATACCGCCAATCGCTATGCCCGCATTCTGGTCGAGCTGACTGACTTCGGGGCGCACGTGAAGGCTTATCCGGCCACCTTGCATCACGGTCGGTGTAAAATCGAGCGCGACGCCGAACTTCTTGAACTCGACCGTGATCGAGTTGTTGAAATTGGAAATTGGTATCGGAAACTCGCCGCCCGAAAGAAAGCTTGCGGTCTCACCCGAACGCGCAGTTAGATTAGGTTCGGCGAGAACCGTCACCAAACCATCGCCTTCGAGAGCGTCGATCACGCCGTTCAGGTCAAGGTTGCCGCTGTGGCGCTGGATCGAGTAGTTATCAGCCCCGGTCGGCGATCGGATGAGCATGTTGGCCGCGCGGTCGACGATCTGGCGGCCGGTACCGATGCCGAGCGCGATGCCGCCGATCTGGCCGAGCACGTCGAAGTTGAACCCGAGTTCGCGCACCAAGCTGCGCGACACTTCGGCGATCCGCACGCGCAGGTTGACTTGACTCGACGAGGCGACGCCCAACAAATTGCGCACCAGCTCAGACTTCCCGCCCATCACTTGACGCGCGATCGCCTCGGCAGCCTGCGCCTGCGCGGGGGTGGCGACCTCGCCCTGAAGCTGAATTGCGCCATCGGCGGTGGATGCGTTGGCGTGGCCGCCGAGTTCGGCCAGGTAAGATCGGAGCTGTGCGAGATCGGGCGTAACCTCGACGGCGAACGTCACAAGCGGATGGCCATCCGAACCGACCGCAGTCACTGCGCTAAGACCGTTCGCCTTTCCAAAGACGAACATTTGCGTGGGGCTTAGCATCTGCACGTCGGCGACCTCGGGTCGCGAGACCGCGACGCTGTCGGCGTGGCCTGGAAGACGGATAAGCCGCCCTTCGCCCACTAATAGCGTGATGCGGGGATCACGCGCGCGGGTACCGCTTACACTTGGCGGCACGGCCTGCGCGAGCACGCACATGGGCAGCATCACGAGCGCGGTCGCGAACATTGCGTTAGCGAAACGGGTCACGAGGCAGCTCCTTGCGAGCCGCGCAGGATGCGCACGCCGCGCGAGGCGGTAGGCGCGCTACGCGCGGCGGACGTTGCGCCGGGCGCGGTGCTTGCCACGGCGGCGAGGCGGGGATGGATGGAGGCGAGCCCGGGGGAGACTGCTCGAGCCCAGGTGGGAAGCGTGGCGGTGGTGACGGTGGACGCGGACGAAGCTTCCACTCCGCGCAACGTCAGGTGAAGCTTGCCGAGCGCGCCGCCAACAGTCAGTCGCTCAGCGTCATGCTCAGTCACCTCCAGTGTCACGGTCGTGGCTATGCGCGGCGCGGCCTTGTCAACTTCCGTCATTGCGGAAGCAGCGGGCGTCGCCTGGGTGGCGGTGTCGAGCCGCTGATCGGTGGAAAGTACACGCGCGTTCTCGAGAATTGTCGCGCTCAGCACGCGCTCGCCGAGCGGCACGCCGTCTTCCTTGATTTCCTGCGTCAGGATCACGTCGACGCGGTCGCCGGGCCAAATGAGGCCGCTTGCCGCGGTCGCCGCCTCCACCGGAACCGCCATCGCACGATGGCCCGGCGTAACCAGAGCGGCGAGGAAGCCGCGTTCACCCGGTGCGATCACCGCGCTTGGGGACATGAGCTCGCCCATGGCAAACGCACGCCGCGTAACCGAGCCAACAAGCCGAGTTGCCTCCGTCGTGCCGTCAATTACCGCCGCGACAGGCGGATTGCCCGCAGGCCATGCGATCAGTACAAAATCTTCCGCGCGCAGCAGATGACCAGGTGGCAGCGCCGCCTTAACCGAGACAATCGCGCGCGACCGCGCAGCGGGAGCAGTCAACGCGGCGGGCATGCTCGCCGCCGAGCGGCCGAACACCAGCCAGCCGCCCCCGCCCATAAGCGCGATGGTACTGGCGAGAAGGATCAGAGGGCGTGGCTGCATGGGCACAAGCTTCAGGTGAGGGGAACGAGAAGCGCGCCCACTACTCCGCAGGAGATGGCGAGCGCGTAGGGCACCGAAGGTGCGCGCCTGAGCCGCGTCAATTCGGCGCGCAGCCAGCGCGGCCAACGGGCGGGCGGGCGGGCGAGACGAGCGCGCACGAACGGTCGCGCGACAAGCAGCATGGCCGCGAGCAGCCCGCCGAGCGCACACGTGTAAAGAATAAGCGCGGGCGTGCCAGCCGGCCCGGCCGTGAGGCCTGCCGCGCCCAGGAGCTTGGCGTCGCCCCATCCCCAAAGTCCTTTCGACGATGCGAAAACGCCGAGTCCAAGCGCAGCAAGGCCGGTGAGCGCGTGCGATCCGGTGTGGTCGGCGGTGAGGAGTCCGACAAGGCTGAGGCCTACCACCGCCCCGTCGGGCACGATCCGCCAGCGCAGGTCCGCATGCGCGGCCGCACCTAGAAATGGAAGGGCGGCGAGGAGCGTCCAAGTCATGGTCGTCATCCCCGCCGCCAACGCCTGCCAACGCTACTTAATGTTGCCAGCAGCCGCGGTCGCGTTATCGCCGACGCTACTGATTGCACTCTTGAGCTTCGGACTGAGCAGGTTCAGCGCGGCCACGACCACGACCGCCACGAAGGCGAGGACGAGAGCGTATTCGAGCGCGGTGGCGCCGCGGCGACCTTTGCGCGACGTGAGAAAGCGAACAGTCTTAGTCATTCGTGGGGTTCCTTTGCCTTAAGCTGAAGACGGGCTACAATGTGAAGCCAACTTACCTTGACGTGGTGGACAGCGCCGGGTGTCGTGGATCTCAAAACCCGCATCCGCCCGACCACATCCCGGCTGAATCTGGTTAACGGCCGCTCGCCGTGCGACTTGCCGTGCTCTTCCTTGCCAGACACATCATAGACTTCTGTCGGTACGTATAACGGTGGATGGCTATTCGCAGGGCAATCGACCTACCCACAGCGTCCGTTACGTTTTCGCAAAGCGAACGCTCGTGTTCGCGGGCCTCGACAGGCCGTTGTAATTCTTAGATCGAGCGATAGGCAGAAGCCAACCGCGGGACGAATGAACGGCAGCTTTCACGCGCTGTTGTCCGAAAGCCGCCCGTCCGCTTCGTCCCCAGCGCAGTCGTTCGGACAAGCTCAAGTCGACTTGAAGAAACGGCAGCCCGGAACGTGTCAACGACAATGAGACTGCCGGTCTGCGAGATTAGGCTTGGGCGTGGAGCTTCTGGGCCGGCGGGTTGATCCAGACCGCGGTGGGCTTG
>JAYTHJ010000181.1:0-4353 GCA_043732725.1 Sphingomonadaceae bacterium
GCTCGATGCGGCGAGCGAGACGGCGGTATTCAGCTTCGCCACGCCGGTGACCGCCGGCGAGCACACGCTAAGCATCAGCTATGCCGGTAAGATCGGCCGCTCGGCGACGGGTATGTTCGCGATCGATTACGACAACAAGGACGGCAGCAAGGCGCGCATGCTGGTGACGCAGTTCGAGGCCGCCGATGCCCGCCGCTTCGCGCCGATGTGGGACGAACCCGGCTTCAAGACGCCGTTCACGCTGACCACGACCGTGCCGTCGAGCCAGACCGCATTCTCGAACATGCCGGTCGCCAGCCGCACTGCGACCACGACCACCTTCGCGACGACGCCGAAGATGTCGAGCTACCTGCTGTTTCTCGGGGTCGGCGACGTCGAGCGCAAGACAGTGATGGCGGGTAAGACCGAGATCGGCGTGATCACCCGGAGGGGCGTGGTCGATCAGGGCGACTATGCGCTGGCGAGCGCCAAGCGCGTGCTCGCCGCCTACAACGACTATTTCGGAGTGCCCTACCCGCTGCCCAAGCTCGACATGATCGCCGGACCGGGCAGCAGCGCGTTCTTCGGCGCGATGGAGAATTGGGGCGCGATCTTCTATTTCGAGCGCGTCCTGCTGGTCGACCCCAAGCTCGCATCCGAGAGCCAGCGGCAGGGCATCTTCGCCGTCGTCGCGCACGAGATGGCGCACCAGTGGTTCGGCGACCTGGTAACGATGGCATGGTGGGACGACCTGTGGCTCAACGAAGGCTTCGCCTCATGGATGGCGTCGAAGATCTCGAACGACCTCAATCCGAGCTGGAACGCCACCAGCCAGAGCGTCGCCTTCGCCAAGCAACAGGCAATGGCGCGCGACGCGACGATTACTACCCATCCAATCGTCCAGCATGTCACCACTCCCGACCAGATCAACCAGGCGTTCGATGACATCACCTATCAGAAGGGCGAGGCGGTGATCCGCATGCTCGAGGGCGCGGTCGGGCCGGACGTATTCCGCGCCGGAGTACGCCGTTACATGGCGAAATATCAGTACGGCAACACCGTCACCGACCAGCTGTGGACCGAGATCGGCGGCGCGGCGCATCAGGACGTCGCGCCGCTGATGCACAGCTTCACGCTGCAGGGCGGAGTGCCGCTGATCCGCGTCGGCGATCCGGTCTGCAACGGCGACTCTACGAAGCTGTCGCTGACGCAGGGACGCTTCGGACTCGACGCGGCTTCCAAGACACCCCGCCGTTGGATCGTACCGGTCAGGTCGGCTTCCACGAGCGGCGGGCCGGAGCGCGTCGAGGTGACGGACGATGAACCGGTGTACGTCAAGATTGCCGGCTGCTCGCCAGTCGTCGTCAACGCCGGGCAGAGCGGCTATTATCGCACACTTTACACTCCCGGCCAGTTCGAAGGGCTGCGCGGCAGCTTTGGCCGCCTCGGCCTCGACGATCAGCTCGGGCTGGTCGCCGACAGCTATGGGCTGGCCAACAGCAACGACGCGCCGATCGAGCGCTACCTTGGCCTGATCGGCAGCTTGCCGGCGAGCGCTCCGCCGCTGCTATGGTCGATGGTCATCGCCGAGCTGGACGGCATCGACGGCGTTCTCACGGCCGCGTCCGAGCAGGCCGCGTTCCGCGTCAAGGCGCGCGCGCTGCTGCGGCCGGTGTTTGACCGCGTCGGCTGGACCGCGCGGGCCGACGATATCCCCGCGGTGGCGCAACTCCGCGAGCGGCTGATCCCGGCGCTCGGCGTCTTCGGCGACGTTGCGCTGGTCGCCGAGGCTGGACGCTATGCCGAAGCGAGCTTCGCAAACCCCAACGCGGTGTCCAGCGCGACGCGGCTCGCGGCGCTGAACGTGTACGGCTACAATGCCGATGCGGCGCATTGGGATTCGCTGCACGCCCGCGCCAAAGCCGAGAATAGCCCGGTCGCCAAGCAGCTTTACTATCGCGGCCTCGGCAATGTCCGCGATCCGGCGCTGGCCGAGCGCGCGCTCGCCATCGCGCTGACCGACGAGGTCGCAGTACCGACCCGCGCGGCGATCATTCAGTCGGTCGGCGGCGAGCATCCCGCGCTGGCGTTCGACTGGGCGGTCGCGCACGCCGCGGCAATCGACGCGATGCAGCAGTCGAGCACGCGGTCGAGCTTCACGGTCAATCTTGCCGGCGGTGCCAGCGACCCGGCGGTCGCCGACCGGGTCGACGCCTATGCACTCCGCACGCTGGCCGAAAGTTCGCGCACCCCGGCCAAGGTCGCGGCCGGGCAGATCAGGCACCGCGCCAGCCTGCGCCAGCGCCAGGCGGCCGCGATCGGAAAATGGGCGGCGGGCTGAGCTGGCAGTTCGCCCCGCGCCGTTAGTGCGCCGCCCCGGATCGCACGAACAGCTTAGGTCGCGGAGCCAGCCAGATGAAGAAGGCGGCAACCACGAAGATGAAGCTGGCGAGGAAGAAAATACGGTCGGTGGCGAGCAGGACACTTTGCATCTGCACCAGATTGTCGATCTGACGCAGCGCCTGCTCCGAGCTCAGCCCTGAGGCCATCAGTTCGCTGACGCGGTCCTGAACGCCGTTGAGCAGCCCCGCGAGGTTGTCGCGCGCACTCGTCGTCGATGTCTCCCAATAGGTCGTCGACAGCGATGCAGCGAACGCCGCCGCGGTTGTCCGCACGAAGTTCGAGAGGCCCGCCGCGGCGGCGATCTCGTTCGGCAGCACCGCCCCCAGCGCAATGCGGGTTGTCGGTACGAAGAAGAATGGCACACCGAAACCGAGCGCGATACCGGGCGCGAGGATGTGCCAGAAATCGACGTTGGTCGTGAAGCCGCTTCGCCAGAAACTGATCGCCGCGAACCAGAACACGCCGAACGACGTCAGCGCGCGCGGATCGATGCGCGTCACCAACTGCGCGACGATCGGCGACATGACGATGGCAAGGACACCGCCAGCCGACGCTAGTCCCGCCCATGTCGCGGTATAACCCATGCTGGTCTGCAGCCAGAGCGGAATGATGATGATGCTGGCAAAGAAGGCGCCATAGGTCAGCGCCAGCGTCGTCACGGCGACGGTGAAACCGCGGTGGCGGAAAATCCGCAGATCGACAATCGGGTTTTCGGCGGTCAACTCCCAGATCAGGAAGATCACGAAGCCGATCGCCGCGACGATCGCCAGCACGACGATCGTTGTCGAACCGAACCAGTCGAGCTCCTTGCCCTTGTCGAGCATGATCTGCATCGCGCCGACGAACAGGATGAGCAGGGCAAGCCCGACGAAGTCGACCGGACGCTTGAGCACCGGCGTCTCGCGGCTGCGCATCACCTGCCACGCGAAGAACGAACATACGCCGGCGACCGGCACGTTAATGAAGAAAATCCACGACCAGTGATAGTTATCCGAGATTAGGCCGCCGAGGATCGGCCCGACTACTGGCGCAATGACGGTGGTCATCGCCCACAGCCCCAGCGCCATCGAGGCTTTTTCCGCCGGAAAGATGCGGAGCAGTAGCGACTGCGACAGCGGGATCATCGGGCCGCCGCAGATGCCCTGCATGACGCGGAAGGCCACCAGCACCGGCAGCGACCAGGCGAAGCCGCACAGGAACGAGAAGAACGCAAATCCTGCCATCGCCACGCTGAACACCCGCACGGTGCCGAAGCGCTGCGCCAGCCAGCCGGTCAGCGGCACGGTGATCGCCTCTGCCACCGAATACGACGTAATCACCCACGTGCCCTGCGTCGGGGATACCGCGAGTGCCCCTGAAATCGACGTCAAGGAAACATTGGCGATCGTCGTGTCGAGGATTACCATGAAGTTTGACAACGACAGAATGATACCGCCGAACAACAGGGCGTTGCCGCTGAGCGGCCCATCGATGAGCGACGTCCGCGACATGCTACGAAGCGCTTGAATGGCTAACGTTAGTCCGGCTCGTCGTCCCGTCTGCCGTCGCGCTCCGGCCCGAAATGTCGATCTTCGCCGTCATCGACAACCCGATGCGCAGCGGATGACGCCGCAGCTCGTTACGGTCGAGCGTGATCCGGACCGGGATACGCTGGACGACCTTGATCCAGTTGCCACTGGCGTTCTGCGCCGGGATCAGCGCAAACGCCGCCCCGGTACCGCCGGCGAGACCCGTCACTGTACCGCGAAATACGACGTCGCTGCCGTAAAGGTCCGACGTCAGCGACACCGGCTGGCCAATGCGGACGCGGTTGAGCTGTCCTTCCTTGAAATTGGCATCAACATAGGCGGTGTCGACCGGCACGATCGTCATCAGCGGCGCCCCAAGCGCGACGCGCTGGCCGACCTGAACGTTCTTCTTCGAGACGATCCCCTCGATCGGCGCGCGGATTATTGTGCGATCGAGATCGAG
>JAYTHJ010000182.1:0-4344 GCA_043732725.1 Sphingomonadaceae bacterium
TGGCGAAAATCGCACTGCACGTCGCGCCCGGCGCCCACGCCGTGGTGCTCATGGACCAGGCCGACTGGCACCCGACGCCCAAGCTCGGGCTACCCGCCAACATCTCGGTCATCGCGATCCCCTCGAAAAGCCCGGAGCTCAATCCGCAGGAAAACATCTGGCAGTTCATGCGCGACAACGGGATGGCGAACCCAGTGTTCGGCTCCGACGACGAGATTGTCGACCACTGCTGCGACCCCTGCAACAAACTCGTCGAACAACCCTGGCGGATCATGTCACTCGGCCTCCGCAAATGGACGCAGAGGTTCTGATCACTGAACCATGGTGTAATTAGCTGCTGTTCCTGGATGAAACCGTGCCTCCATCTCCGACGGATTTGGCCGTTATCACTGCTAGAAGGGACGGTTGATGAGCGGTCGTGTCGAAAGGATAATCCGGTCGCGCATGGCGCGCGTGGCGCTCGCAGCCAGCATGGCGGCGACGGGATTGTGGGCTTTCGCGCCGTATTTACTGAGCGATATTGGCGAGGAGGCATATGTTAACGCGCCGCTCATCCGGCTGGTATCACCGATCGCCGGAACGGTTACCGATACTCTTCCGCCAGTCGGAACATACCTCGATCGGTCACGTATCATGCGGCTCGTCACCGCGCGTTCGATCGATACCAACGCGCTAGGCGCGCTGGTCGGACAACGCGCTGCGCTTGCCGCCGGATTGAATCTGGCGACACGCCAGCTCGCCGAGCTCATTTCCGCCGACACGCGACTGTCACGCCGTGCAGTCGTTTATGGTCGTGCGGCGGTCGATCGGCTGGTGGCCAATACCGAAGCGGCACGCGCCGATACGCGAGCATGTTTATCTGAAGCCGATAATGCCGACTTACAGTCCGTGCGGATGAGGACCCTCGCGCAGCGCGGTTTCGCGGCAAGGGCAACGGTCGAACGGGCTGATAGCGCAGCAACAGCCCTCCACGCACGGTGCGCGGCTTACACCGCCCGGGCGGCAGCTGCAGCGGGTGAGACCGGCGCGGCGCGAAACGGGCTGTATTTCGTCAACGGCGGCAGCGACACGCCGTATGTCGAACAGGAGCGCGACCGGCTATTGTTGCGGCGGCAGGAACTTGACACCATCGCCGTAGATGCTCGCGCCCGCCTCGATCAACTCGACGCCCGCATCGCCGCCGAGCAGCTGCGCTTAGAGCAGATGGCAGCGTACGATGCCGCGCTGCCCGGGCCAGGCGTCGTCTGGGCGGTCGCGGCATCGCCCGGCGTCAGCGTAGCCCCAGGCTCGGTGTTGCTCGAAGTCGCCGATTGTCGCCATCGCTTCATCGAGGTGACGCTTCCCGAACGCCGGATCGAGTCGTTGACACCGGGCGGCAAGGTTGACGTCCGGCTGATCGGTGCGGGTGTATGGGAAGCCGGACGCATCGTTCGCAGCGCCGGCGCGGCAGTGCGTCATGATGTAGCCATGGTTGCCGCGATGCAGGCCAGCAACAACTCGCGGGCGATGACCGTCGAGGTGGCGCTTCAGATGGCACCGGACTCGGCGGTGTCACGGCGTTGCGATATTGGCCGTCTCGCCGAGGTACGTTTTCCCCGATGGCGCGGGTAGGACGCGTGCTACCCCTCGATTCAGCGCCTATTAGATTAATTACCGCGCCATTGTTGCTGGTCACCGCCGGACTTATCGCGGCACCGCTTGCCGATCTTCGCCGCTGCACGACCCGTATGATCGTCGCCGGTGTTGTCGCCGTCATCGTTACCAACTACTTGTGGTGGCGGCTAACGGTAACAATTCCTTGGAATGCTGCCTGGTATGGACGTGACTTCGCTCTCCTCTGTCTCGGCGTCGAGTTGTTTGGCCTGTTCGACGCCAGCATCCTGTTCGCCGGACTGACGCGGACCACCAATCGCAGCGCCGAGGCCGATGCCGGCGAGGCACGGCTGAGAACGCGTCCGTCGCGCGATTGGCCCGAGGTCGACCTGATTATCGCCACCTATAATGAGCCGCTGGAGGTCGTTGAAAAGACGATCATCGGAGCGCTCGCACTCGACTGGCCGGCGCTCAACGTCTGGATCGCCGACGATGGACGGCGCGCGTGGCTGAGGGATTATTGCATCGCCAAAGGCGCGGGCTACATCAATCGCCCCGACAACGACCATGCCAAGGCGGGTAATATCAACCACGCGCTCGGCGTAACCAGCGCGCCTTTCGTGGCGATCTTCGACGCCGATTTCGTTCCCCAGCGCACCTTCCTGATGCGCACGATCGGCTTCTTCGATGATCCCGCAATCGGTATCGTCCAGGTCCCGCACAACTTCTACAACCACGATCCGCTCCAGCAGAATCTCGCATTGCGTGACAAGATGCCAGACGATCAGCGTTTCTTCTTCGAAGCGATCATGCCCGGCCGCGACGGCTGGGACGCCGCCTTCTGCTGCGGATCGAACAGCGTCACCCGACGGACCGCGTTCGAGGCAGCAGGTGGCGGCCTGCCGACCGGATCGATCACCGAGGACATGTTGCTGACCCTATCGCTGCTGCGCCATGGCTTCATCACTCGTTATCTGAATGAACCGCTCGCGTTCGGCCTCGCTCCCGAAAGCCTTGCCGCGTTCTTTATCCAGCGCGCGCGCTGGGCGCGGGGAGCGATGCAGATCCTGTTTCTAAGGGAAGGTCCGCTCGGTCCCGGCCTGCGCCTACGGCATCGGCTATTTTTTCTCCCGACGGCGTGGCTCAGCCAGTGCCTGATGCTGCTGATGGCACTCGTCGCGCCACTGGTCTTCCTGTTCCTTGACGTGCCTCCGTTGGTTGGGGTCACACCCGAGAGCGCGATCTTCTTCCTCGTGCCGATGGTGGTCGGACAGGTCGGCGGCCTCGTTTTGCTAGGCGGCGGGCGCTATTATCCGATTGCTGCGCAGGTACTCGGCACCTTCCAAAGCTTTCGCCTGCTTCCCGTTATTCTTCACACCTTAATCAAGCCGCGCGGCCACGCTTTCAAGGTAACACCCAAGGGATCGGCTGCTGGCTGCGGCGGCTACGAGCGGAGCATCTTTGCCGCATCGACGCTATTGATGGTCGCGACCTTCACCGGTCTGCTGATCAACGTCGTTCCGGACTGGCGGATCGTCGCGCAGGGCGCGCTCGTGCCAATGGTCGCCCTGTGGTGCGCGATCAACATCGTCGTGTTGTTCCTCGTCTCGATGCTGTGCCTCAGTATGCCGACTAGGCGTGCCGAGGAGCGTTTTGCTGTCGACGAGCCGGTGGCGGTCTGGCGGCGTAACAGCAATGTCATAGCGGCGGTTCGCGGGATTAATTTGTCGCTATCGGGAATCGCGGTGGCGAGCGGCGCCTTCAATATTGGTGATGCGGTACGGGTGCGGTTGCGCGGCGTCGGCAGTATTCTTGGAATAGTGTCGCGGACGGGTGAGGGGTTGACCGGCATTGCCTTCGATCCCGCTGATTCTCCGGCGCGCGACCGGCTGATCGTGCGGCTTTTCACCGGCGGTCGGAATAGCGATCACCTGCGTGTCCCGTTATGGCAAGCGACACAGGCGATGCTTTCCCGGATCTGGTTGGCCAAGATGCAGCCCGCACAATATGAGGCGCAGCCGGCAACGGCGGCCTTAATGCCAACACGCCTGCCAAAAGCCACTTTCGTTATTCAGCCGGTTCGGTACGGCAATCGGCATACGTCCGTCGGAGTTGCAAATTCTAGGCGGGTTGGATCGTCTATTTGATCTGAGGATGCATCCATCCGACGCCAAGCTACTGCTCAACTTATGTCAATGTGGATCCGGGCACACACCTAACTAATGATCCCTCAATTTCGTGGACACCTTTGCTAAGCCCGGTTCATGCAAGAAATGTGCTGCGATGACGAAAAAGAGACGGGAGTTTCCGTCCGAGTTCAAGCAGGAGACGGTGGCGCTATTGTAAAGCAGCGTGCGACCGCTGATGCAGGTTGCTAACGAGCTCGGCATTCCGCCATCGATCCTGCGGAAATGGCTGGCTGTATTCCTTGATGTGCTACGATTGCGAGCACCGATCGTGAAGTGCGCCGAATCTGTGATCACCTAATGTCGGCGTCGGCGACAGCCGGGTTTCCGGAAGCGGTTGCCGACTTCACGAGGGTATATTGGTCGCATTGTCAGGCACCGACCGAAGTTGACTATGTCTTTTCCTTCGATCGGGCGGATCATACCAACAATTGTGAAGCCTGACTCACGCGGACGATTCCCAAAATCGTTATGATGTGATTCAACATTCCCTTTCGAGGGAGGTTGCGATGGCTGCGGCGGTTGGGTTGCGGGCGGACTTCACAGCGACGGATTTGCGGCGTCT
>JAYTHJ010000183.1:0-4337 GCA_043732725.1 Sphingomonadaceae bacterium
GATCGCCAAGCTCGAGACCGAGATTTTCGCTGTGGCTGGCGGCGCTTTCACCATCGGCAGCCCCAAGCAACTGGGCGAGGTGTTGTTCGACCGGCTCGGGCACAAGTCTGGCAAGAAGAGCGGCAAGACCGGGGCGTATGTCACCGATGTCACCGAACTCGAACGGCTGGCGGCGAGCGGCGTCGACATCGCCGCACGCGTGCTCGAATGGCGGCAGAACTCGAAGCTCAAGTCGACTTACACCGATGCGCTGCAGGCGCAGATCAATCCCGCTACCGGCCGCGTTCATACCAACTATGCGCTGGCCGCGACCTCGACCGGGCGGCTATCGTCGAATGATCCGAACCTGCAGAATATCCCGATCCGCACCGAGCTGGGCCGCAAGGTCCGCCACGCCTTTATCGCCGAGCCGGGACACGTCATTCTGGCGGCTGACTATAACCAGATCGAGCTGAGGCTGGCGGCGCATATCGCCGACGTCCCCGAGCTGAAGGCGGTCTATGCCGAGGGCGGCGACGTCCATAACCTGACCGCGCAAGAGGTCTTCGGTGGCACCGACCGCGACAGCCGCAACAAGGCCAAGACGATTAATTTTGCGATCATCTACGGCATCTCGGCGTTCGGTCTGGCACAGCGGCTCGGCATCGATCGCGGTGAAGCCGGGCGCTATATCGAGACGTACTTCGATCGCTTTCCGGGCATCCGGCGCTATATGGCCGAGACAATCATGCAGTGCCGCGAGACCGGCTTTGTGACGACGCTGTTCGGCCGCAAGACGCATTTGCCGATGATCCACTCGAAGCAGCAGGGCGAGCGCCAGAATGCCGAGCGCGCCGCGGTCAACGCGCGCATCCAGGGCAGCAGCGCCGATATCATCAAGCGCGCGATGATCCGCTTGCCCGGCGCGCTGGCAGCGGCGGGGCTGATGCAGACCCGCATGCTGCTGCAGGTCCACGACGAGCTGGTGTTCGAGGTCGCCGAGTCCGAAGTCGACGCTGCGAGCGCGGTGATCCGGTCGGTGATGGCGGTGGCGGCGGCGCCCGCAGTGACGCTGTCGGTGCCGCTCGGCGTCGAGATCGGCACCGGGCGCAGCTGGGGCGACGCGCATTGATCGCGCACTGCCCTCTCTCCCGCCCATGAACGCCGTTCTGAGCCGTCGCGTCATGCGCTGGCTGATGATCGTATTTTATTTCGCTGCAGGCCTCTTCCATCTCCGCAACCCCGAAGCTTTCCTGCCGATCGTTCCCGGCTGGGTGCCGCTGCCGCGCGCTACGGTGCTGATCACCGGTGTCTGCGAGTTGGCGGGTGCGGCCGGGTTGATGATCCCGCGGCTGCGCTACGCCGCCGGTATCGCGCTAGCGCTATATGCGCTGTGCGTCTGGCCCGCCAACATCAAGCATGCACTCGACGGGGTCGTGCTCGGCGGCGTCAAGCTTGGCTGGAGCTATCATGCGCCGCGGCTGGCGTTTCAGTTTGTCCTAAGTTGGTGGGCGCTTTACGTTGGCGAGGTAACGCGGTGGCCGTTCGCAAAGGCGTTTGGCAGGCTCGCACCGCACCGCTGAAACCACCGTTCCGATTGACTAAAGCGGGTCGGCTGCCTATGTGCCGCCGGTCACGGGCATGGTCCCGTATGCGGCCGTAACGGCGCGCCACGCCGGTTAGGACATACATGCTTGCTGCCATCGCGAAGCGCATCTTCGGCTCTTCCACCGACCGTTATGTCAAGTCGATGCAGCCGCTGGTTGCGCGCATCAACGCTCTCGAAGCCGGTATTTCGGCGATGAGCGATGACCAGTTGCAGGCGCAAACCGCGGCGTTCCGGACGCGCGTTGCCGCCGGTGAGACGCTCGACGCACTGCTTCCCGAGGCGTTCGCGACGGTGCGCGAAGCGGCCAAGCGCGCGCTCGGTCAGCGCCACTACGATGTCCAGCTTGTCGGCGGTATCGTCCTCCACCGCGGCGAAATCGCCGAGATGCGCACCGGCGAGGGCAAGACGCTCGTCGCGACGCTGGCGTGCTATCTCAATGCGCTGGCGGGCAAGGGCGTTCATGTCGTCACCGTCAACGATTATCTCGCCAGCCGCGATGCCGAGTGGATGGGGCGGGTGTATACGTTCCTTGGGATGACCGTCGGCGTCATCGTCCCCAATATCGATGACGACACGCGCCGCGCTGCTTATGCCGCCGACATCACCTACGGCACAAATAACGAATTCGGCTTCGATTATTTGCGCGACAACATGAAATACGCGCGCGAGCAGATGGTCCAGCGGCCGTTTTTCTACGCGATCACCGACGAGGTTGACTCGGTGCTGATCGACGAGGCGCGCACGCCGCTGATCATCTCGGGCCCAACCGAAGACAAGTCCGAGCTCTACATCGCCGTCGATGCGGTGGTGAAGACCTTCGACGCCCCCGACTATGAGATCGATGAGAAGCAGAAGTCGGTGATCCTGACCGAGAGCGGCACCGAGCGAGCCGAGCGCGCGCTTGAAGCCGCCGGGCTGCTCGAGGGCGAGAACCTGTACGATTTCGAGAATACGCAGGTCGTGCATCACCTCAACCAGGCGCTGCGGGCGAACCTGATCTACCGGCTCGATACCGATTACATCGTCCGCGCCGGGAAAGTGGTCATCATCGACGAGTTCACCGGGCGGATGATGGATGGTCGGCGCTGGGCTGACGGGCTGCATCAGGCGGTCGAGGCCAAGGAGCATGTCGACATCATGCCCGAAAACCAGACGCTGGCTTCGATCACCTTCCAGAACTATTTCCGGCTCTACCCCAAGCTCGCCGGTATGACCGGGACCGCGTCCACCGAAGCAGCCGAGTTCTTCGACATCTACAAACTGAACGTCGTCGAGGCTCCGACTAACCTGCCCGTGCTCCGCAAGGACGCCGAGGACGAGTTCTACAAGAACGCCGACGAGAAGTTCAAAGCTATCGTCAAGACCATCGGCGAGGCGAGCGCGCGCGGCCAGCCGATCCTCGTCGGCACGGTGTCGATCGAGAAGTCCGAGCTGTTGAGCGAATACCTCAAGAAGGAGGGCGTCGAGCACACCGTCCTCAATGCGCGCTATCACGAGCAGGAAGCGCACATCGTCGCGCAGGCCGGGCGGCTCGGTGGCGTGACGATCGCGACCAATATGGCGGGGCGCGGTACCGACATCCAGCTCGGCGGCAACTTCGAGGCGCGCGTCGGCGACGAACTCGACGGCATGCCCGACGGCCCTGAGCGCGTCGCGGCGATCGCCCGCATCAAGACCGAAATCGCGGTCGAGCGCGATGCGGTGATCGCGGCGGGCGGGCTATTCGTGCTCGGCACCGAGCGCCATGAAAGCCGTCGCATCGACAACCAGCTGCGCGGCCGCTCGGGGCGGCAGGGCGATCCGGGGTTCAGCCGCTTCTATCTGAGCCTCGACGACGACTTGCTGCGCATCTTCGGCCAGCAGAGCATGCTGACCCGCATGATGAACAACGGACTGGAGGAGGGCGAGGCGATCATCCACCCGTGGATCTCGAAGGCGATCGAGACCGCGCAGAAGAAGGTCGAGGCGCGCAACTACGATCAGCGCAAAAACGTCGTCCAGTATGACGACGTGATGAACGATCAGCGCAAGGTGGTCTATGACCAGCGTGCTGACATCATGGACTCCGAAGCGGTCGGCGATGTCGTGGTCGATATGCGTTATGAGACCGTCAATGCTATCGTCGCGGCGCACTGCCCGCCGGGCAGCTATCCCGAGCAATGGAACGTCGACGAGCTCCAGGCCGCCGTCACCGGCACGCTCGGGCTCGACATCGACGTTGCCGAGTGGGTCAGGGACGCACGGATCGACCCCGAGATGGTCGTCGACCGGCTGACCGCCGACAGCGATGCGGCGATGGCAGCGAAGGCCGCCGACGTCCCGCCCGAGTCGTGGATTCAGATCGAGAAGAATTTCCTGCTGCAGGCGCTCGATCATCACTGGAAGGAGCACCTGGCGACGCTCGATGCGCTGCGTAACGTCATTCACCTGCGCGCCTATGCCCAGAAGACGCCGCTCAACGAGTACAAGTCCGAAGCCTTCGCGCTGTTCGAGCGCATGCTGGTGCAGGTCCGCGAAGACGTCACGCGAATGTTGGCTAATGCGCGCTTCGAGATGGAACCGCCGCGCTTCGAGGACCGTCCGCTG
Organism: Sphingomonadaceae bacterium; assembly: GCA_043732725.1. GTDB lineage: Bacteria > Pseudomonadota > Alphaproteobacteria > Sphingomonadales > Sphingomonadaceae > Polymorphobacter_B. The sequence continues at coordinate 4,175 of JAYTHJ010000183.1, forward strand.
CCGAGCTTCGTGACGACGCACATCGATCCGTTCACCGGCAACAACGATGCGTTCGGACCGCGTGGCAACCTGCCGGCTGGAGCCTTGGCATTCGCCGAGAGCGCCACGGCATCGCTGACCGACGTCGCGCCCGAGGAGGTTGCCGAGTGGCAGCGCACGGTGC
>JAYTHJ010000184.1:0-4324 GCA_043732725.1 Sphingomonadaceae bacterium
GAATCGATGGTCAACGCCGAGTTCGATCAGATCTGGGCGCAAGTTTCGGCCGAAGATGCCGATGCCAGCGAAGACGACCGCGCCGAATACCGCCGCATCGCCGAGCGCCGCGTCCGGCTCGGGCTGCTGCTGTCGGAGATCGGGCAGGGTAACGGCGTCGCGGTCAGTCAGGCCGAAATGAACCGGCTGATCGGGCAGGAAGCGGCGAAATACCCCGGCCAGCAGCAGCAGGTTGTCAAGCACTTTCAGGAAAATCCGATGGCAGCGGCGCAGCTTCGCGCGCCGTTGTACGAGGATAAGGTCGTCGACTTCCTGCTCGGCAAGGCCCAAGTCACCGAGCGCCATGTTACCCGCGACGAGCTGCAAGCCGAGATCGAAAGCGACGACGAGACGCCGGGCGTCCACGTCCATGGCCCGGACTGCGGGCACGACAACGATCATGACCGCGCGCACGAGGCTGAGCCTGCCGCGATTGCCGCGCCGGTAGCGCCGAAGCGCGCTGCGAAATCGAAGCCGGCAGCCAAGGCGGCGGTCAGCAAGGCTGTAGCAGGCGCGCCTGCTATCGACGCTGCGGCAGCTACCGAAATTGCCGCGTCAGGTGATGGCGTTGCGCCGATTGCCGGTGCTGCTCCCGCCAAGCCGACAAAGTCGCGCAAGACCGTCGCGTCTGGTGCAAATGCTCTTGCCGCAGAGGCGGCGGCCCCAGCCGTCGACGACGTCGCGCTCGGCGCGACGGCCGAGCTGGTCGACAAGTCCGGCGACGCCGTCTAGCCGCGGTGCAGCTCGCGCCGGTCACCCCCGGCGACGACGCCGACATCGCCGCGCTCCTCGACGAGTGCTTTGGCGCGGCGCGGCATCTGCGCACCGCGTATCGCCTGCGCACTGCCTCGGCGCAGTTGCCGCAGCTCGGGCGTCTGATGCTGGCGCACGACGGGCGGCTGCTGGGGTCGATCCAGTATTGGCGGCTAGCGCTCGTGACGGAAGACGAGAGGCAGCCGCTGGTGATGCTGGGGCCGCTGGCGGTGATCTCCGCGGCACGGCGGCAGGGCGTCGGACAGCGGCTGATGGATACGACACTGGCGCTCGCCGATGCCGGCGGCGGTCCAACCAACCGTGCCCCGATCCTATTAATCGGCGATCCCGGCTATTACGGCCGCTTCGGCTTCAGCCCCGCGGCGACTGGCGGCTGGGAGCTGCCCGGCCCGGTCGAGCGGCACCGGCTGCTGTTGCGCAACCCGGGCGAGATAGCGCTGCCCGTGACGGCGGAGGTGCAGGGGAGCAAGCTGGCCCCTGCGATGCTGCATAGCGTGGTTGTCGGCATCGACGGCAGTTACACGCCGCTGGTCACGGTGTAAGCTGTCGGCATGACCAGTCTCGCCGATATCGCCGCGAAGCTCGCCGCCGCTAAGTTGCCGCCGGTCGACCAGTGGCATCCGGCGCACTGCGGCGACAGCCACATGCGCATCGCTCGCGACGGCATTTGGTATCACGCCGGCAGTCCGATCGGCCGTGCGGCGCTGGTCAAGCTGTTCGCGTCGATCCTGCGCCGCGAACCCGACGGTAGTTTCGTGCTGGTGACGCCGGGCGAGAAGCTCGATATCGCCGTCGAGGATGCGCCCTTCATTGCGGTTGAGCTGACCAGCGAGGGGCAAGGGAGGGCGCGTCGTATCGGCTTCCGACTCAATACCGACGAGTATGTTATCGCCGGCCCCGAGCACCCGATCCGCTTCGACGTCGATGCCGACGGCACCCCGCGTCCATACATCGCCGTCCGCTGCGGCCTCGATGCGCTGATCGGGCGCCCCGCTTACTACGAGCTGGTCGAGCTGGCGCTGGACGAGGGCGGCTCGCCTGTCGGCGTGTGGAGCGACGGTGCCTTCTTCGCGCTCCCCGGCGCATGAGCCTCGCCCAGCGGCTTCGCGCCGCGATCGCCGCGCCCGGCATCGGCGTCCAGCGCGGTGATTGGGACTTCACCGGCAATGGTCCGCACGAGCCGCGCGAGCTTACCCCTGCGGCGGTACTGATCGCTGTCGTCGACCGGCCCGCGCCGAGCCTGCTACTGACGCGGCGCAACGCAGCGTTGCGCCGCCATGCAGGACAGGTCGCGTTTCCCGGCGGGCGGATCGATCCGGAGGATGTCAATCCGGTCGCGGCAGCCTTGCGCGAGGCGCAGGAGGAAGTCGCGCTGCCGCCGCCCGCGGTCGAGATCATCGGGATTACCGATGTCTATGAGACCGGCACCGGCTACCACATCACGCCGGTACTCGGCATCATCGCGCCCGATCTGCCGCTGGTGGCGGCCGCCGACGAGGTCGCCGCGGTATTCGAGGTGCCGCTGGCCTTCCTGCTCGATCCAGCCAATCACCAACTGCGTCAGAGCGAGTGGCAGGGACAAGCGCGATCCTATTACGTGATCGGCTGGCCCGAGCATGAGATCTGGGGTGCGACGGCGGCGATGATCGTCAACCTTGCGCGGCGTTTGGCGTGAAGCTACCGCCGCAAGCGTGGACGGTATCGCCGGGGGCTCGTGCAGTGCTCGAGGCGCTCGACGCTGCCGCCGATATGACGCGGCTGGTCGGCGGGGCGGTGCGCGACGCGCTTCTCGGGCTGCCGGTTAGCGACTTCGACCTCGCGACGCGGCTGACGCCGGCCGCGGTCGTCGCCCGCCTCGAAGCCGCCGGGGTCAAGGCGGTGCCGACCGGGATCGCGCATGGCACTGTCACCGCGATCAGCCACGGCCAGAGCTTCGAGATCACGACGTTGCGGCGTGACGTCGCGACCGATGGGCGGCATGCGGTCGTCGAGTTCAGCGACGACTGGCGCGACGATGCCCGCCGCCGCGACCTCACGATCAATGCGTTATACGCCAATCCGTTGACGCTGGAGGTCAGCGACTTCCACGACGGCCTGGCCGACCTGCGCGACGGCCGCGTCCGCTTCATCGGCGAGCCGCTGCAGCGGATCGCCGAGGACCACCTGCGCATCCTGCGCTTCTTCCGCTTTCAGGCGCGCTTCGGCAGTGGCGCCCCCGATGCGGCCGGGCTGGCCGCCTGCACTGCGCGCGCCAACGATCTGATGGCGTTGTCGCGCGAGCGCGTTCGCGGCGAGCTATTGAGGCTGCTTGCCGTCCGCGATCCGGTGCCGACGATCGCGGTCATGCTGCAGCATCGCATTCTCGCCCCGGTGCTGCCCGAGATCACCAGCTCCGATGGGTTGGCGCGGCTCGTCGCAGTCGAGGCCGCGCTGGCGGCGCGGGCGACCGCGCCAAACCCTTGGCTGGACCGCGAAGCTATCGCGCTCCGTCGGCTCGCGGCGCTGCTGCCGTCCGATCCGCACCTGCTCGATGCGGTGGCGACGCGGTTGCGGCTGTCGAATCTCGAGCGCGCCCGGCTGGTCGCGACCGCTGCGTCGGCCAGTGCGCCGCTGCTCGCGCAGGCATATCGCGACGGTGTCGCGACCGCCGCCGACCGGCTCCTGCTTGCCGCTCGGGCGCCTCCCGATGCGGCGCTGCTGGCGGCGCTTGACCAGTTACGCCGCTGGCAACGGCCAGCCCTGCCGTTGTCGGGCAAGGACATCATCGCCCGCGGCACCGCGCCGGGCCCCGAAGTCAGCCGCCGACTGGCGTCGTTCGAAGCAGCGTGGATCGGGGCCGGTTTCCCGGCCGATCCGGCCACAGTAGAGCGCTTGCTCGCGTCCTGATCGACGCCACCTCACCTGGGTCCGTGACAGCTCCAGCCGAGTTTTGCGACTCTTTCGACATACCCAATTCGGCGATGCGCGCCGCGTTTGGAGACCCTTTCGACACACCCAGTTTCACGATGTGCATGGCTACCCCTAGACCCTGTTTCTTACTGGTCGAAGAACACCCAATCCGCTCATCCTGAACGAAGTCGAGCGATGCCCACACCGCCGACCGGGCGTCGCTCGACTTCGCTCGGGATGAGCGGCTTGGGATTGGCTGCATCGGCAAGAAACCAGCGCCTAAAACCAAGGTCAAAAAATAACTCATACCAACGTTCGTGAAGCCGGACTCGCGCGGGGGATTCCCACGCGGGCGCTGATGTGATTCAACATTCCCTTTCGAGGGAGGTTGCGATGGCAACGGCGGTCGGTTTGCGGGACGGCTTCACGGCGGCGGCATGCGCATCTGAGCCGCGATGGCGGGCAGGTTCGCCGGCTTCGGACACTGGCGGCGATTTATGATGGCGGCAGCCGGAGCGACGCGGCGCGGACCGGTGGGGTTGGCCTGCAAACGGTGCGGGACTGGGTGCTGCGGTTCAACCGCGACGGACCCGACGGCCTGATCGATGGCAAAGCTCCCGGG